>NZ_PGUB01000112.1:0-13113 GCF_002924285.1 Aquimarina sp. I32.4
TGAAACCATTTAATGGAGTGGCAACTAAATATCTACAGAATTATATGAACTGGTTTATGGTCTTGGAACGCATAAAAGAGAATAACCAACGGCTCAAATCCTTTGCCTACTATGCCCTTGCTGGACAAAATGCATGGCAAATTTGGAAAACAACAACTGAATCAGTCATATAGTAGAATATAGCCAAGATTTAAAGCCATTTTTTTTATAAAATTTGATAGCTCCGATATTTTTATCCCATACACCTAACCAGACTGTCTTTATTGATTTCGAATTAGCTATTTGCACTGCTTTTTCAAATAGTACCTGGTCTATCTTTTTACCTTGATATTGTTTTAAGACATAAATCCGTTCTATCTCAAGAGTAGTGCCTTCTACAGATTCCGTTTGTGCATCGCCCGTATTTATTTTTAGGTATCCAGCAATCTCATTTGCAATTAGAACGAAATAAAATTCGGATTCAGGATTTTGAAGTTCCTGAGTAATATTATCAAGTGTAAAATTTTGATCTAAGTAGTCATTAATATTTTTCTCTATATTATGAGGAGGACCAAACGCATCATAAAATGTTTGACGGCCGATATTTAATAATACCTTATTATCATTAAGATTTACTTTTTTGATGATAAGGTTTTCAGAATTCATAATAGTAAAATTAAATAATACGTTTAATTACTCTTAGTTTATGAGTATGAGTTCGTTTCTCTACATTATAGATTCCTGTATGATCTATACGATCCACGCGCACTTTACCATGCGCATGGATAATATAGTTATCTTTCATCATGATCCCTACATGGGTGATTGTACCTTCTTCATTATCAAAAAACGCAAGATCACCAGGTTCACTTTCTTCTATAAAACTCAAAGGTTCCCCTTGAGTAGCTTGTTGAGATGCATCTCGTTGTAATTGATACCCATTTAGTTTATAAACCATTTGAGTAAAACCGCTACAATCAATACCAAAATTTGTTTTCCCACCCCATAGATATGGAGCATTAAGAAACAGAAAAGCGGTATCAATAAGATGTTTTTTAGCTTGTCTTTCTGTAATCTTGGTTCCTTCGTATTGATGATTAAAAAAATCTAATGCCTGCAAAGAAGCACCTAATGGGATAGGCATAAGTTGGTTATCTTCACAACTTACAAAATCTACCATATCACCCACTAAAGACATAGACATTTTATTAAAATTATCATAAGTCTCTTTATTGATCTCTACATATTGTTTATTATCGATCCATCCTTCATAAAGATCAAAAGCCAAACGAATTTTACTCCATTTTTTGCGCTGTTCTAATATTTTGAAATGTTCACCATATAACACTTGTGAAACCATTTCACTAGGATCTTGTGGTTCAAAACGTAATGGAACAATACTCAGATTACAAATACCGTATTGCATGTAATAATTTTAATTATAAAAAACCAGATTAAAAAAAATGATTATACACGCTCTATTACCATAGCAGATGCACCACCACCACCATTACATATTGCGGCAGCTCCTATTTTTGCATTGTTTTGTTCTAATACATTGATCAATGTGATTAAAATTCGAACTCCTGAGCATCCTAATGGGTGACCTAGAGAAACAGCACCACCATTTACATTGGTATTAGCATCAGTTAGCCCTAGAATTTTTAGATTCGCTAATCCTACTACAGAGAATGCTTCATTAAATTCAAAAAAATCAACATCGTCAAGAGATATTCCAGCTTTTTCTATGGCTTTTGGTAGCGCTTTTGCAGGAGCCGTAGTAAACCATTTAGGTTCTTGTGCAGCATCAGCATAACTTTTTATTTTTACAAGAGGTTGTAATCCTAGTTCGGTAGCTTTTTCTGCACTCATTACCACTACAGCACCAGCCCCATCATTGATAGTAGAAGCGTTTGCAGCAGTTACAGTACCTTCCTTAGAAAAAGCAGGGCGCAAAGCAGGTATTTTCTCCATTTTTACATTCTTGTATTCCTCATCTTCTGTGACCAATACGGGTTCTCCTCGACGTTGTGGAACCGCAACAGGAACTACTTCATTATTAAACTTACCATCAGACCATGCTTTTGTAGAACGCTCATATGATTGAATAGCAAATGCATCTTGATCTTCTCTACTAAAATTATGTTCGGTAGCACATAAATCTGCGCAAACTCCCATTGCATTTTGGTCATAGGCATCTACCAAACCATCTTTTTGCATACCATCCTCTAATGTCTGTGACCCAAATTTGTGTCCAGATCTCAACCTTACATAATGAGGAATTAAACTCATATTTTCCATTCCTCCAGCTACCACGATATCAGCATCACCCAAAGCAATTGCTTGTGCAGCATGCATAACAGCTTTCATACCACTGGCACATACTTTATTTACAGTAGTACAAGGTACATTATCATTAATTCCTGCTGCTAATGCTGTTTGTCGAGCAGGAGCCTGCCCATTTCCTGCTTGTACAACATTACCCATAAATACCTCTTGAACAAGAGAAGGGTCTAAATTTATTTTATCTAATGCACCTTTGATTGCAGTCGCACCTAGTTGAATCGCTGGAACAGTAGAAAGACTTCCCATAAAACTTCCGATTGGTGTACGCGCTGCAGATACAATTACTACTTCTTTACTCATGATCTATATTTTAAAAAAATGTGTGTATTGTTATTTTGCGAATTTAATGATTTTTTAAGGGATATGCATAGGGAAGTTACTAACAAGAGTACTCGTATTGTACTGACTTATTTTTATTACTTTTGAATTCATTTATAGAATCATGCTTATAAGATGGATAGATAAGGAATCTGAATATCTATATTCTTTAAAGATTATAGATAGGAGATAAAAAGAAAGTTGAAAGACTGTAAGCGTTCTTAAATTTTGAATCATGAATAGCTTTTTAAATAAATTATATAAAAAACAATCCTTGATATACAGGATTTTTCTTTTTATATGTACTGCAATACTTATCGTATACTTATTTCCTAAAGGGGGGATATTCAAATATGAGTTTGCAAAAGGAAAACCTTGGCAATATGAAAACCTATATGCCCCATTTGACTTTGCAATAGCAAAGACTGAAATAGAAATAGAAGCAGAGAAAAAACGAATCAATGATAATGTAATTCCTTATTTTGAATATGATACTGTAATAGCAAATACAGCAAAGGAATCATATGATAAATCTTTTGCAAATTATCTCAAAACCTTAAATCAAAGTAGTTCTAGAGATCAGGCTAAACTTTTTGGTAGAATATTACTCAATGATATATATAGACATGGGATTTTACAAGAAACCTATTCATATAATGATCAAAGGCAGATTTTTTTAAATAAAGGAAATACGGCAGAGGCAATTACTTATAGTCAGATTTTAACTCCTGTTATGTTGACCCGAATCATTAATTCGCGAATTGACAAAAGTGAATATGTTAAGTTCAAAAGTGATTTTGTGGCGCTGTTTTATGATTTGATAAAACCTAATGTAAGGCTTAATCAGAAATTAACAGAAAGTACTTTAGAGATTGAGTTAGAAAAAGTACTGACTACTAGAGGAGGGGTTTCTAGAGGTAGTAGAATCATTGCAAAAGGAGAAGTTGTAGAAGGAGATAAGTTACAAATATTAACCTCATTAAAAGCAGAATATGAATCGCAGGTATGGAGTGACAAGAATTTTTATTGGATAGTATTAGGGTATTGTCTTCTGGTCTCGCTAGCACTTATGATGCTTTTGTTATTTATAAGAAAATACAGGCCTGATATTTACGATAATAATACACAAGTAACATTTATATTTTTTAATGTTCTTTTTATGGTATTGATCACTACATTGGTTGTTACCTATACATCAGATTATATATATGTCGTCCCCTTATGTATTTTACCCTTGATTCTTAAGGCATTTTTTGATTCTAGGTTAGGATTATTTACGCATGTCATTACTGTATTGATATTAGGTTTTGTGGTTCCTAATAGTTATGAGTATACATTTTTGCAAATTATTACCGGAATTGTAACCATACTTACTATTTCAGAATCTTTTAAAAGAGCTAATTTATTTATTTCTGTAGGACAAATTACATTGATTTATATTTTGGCATATATTGCTTTTCATGTGATTCATGAAGGAAGTATTGCCAATGTAGATTGGGTGACAATAGTTTTATTTGTAATTAGTGGATTTGCAACTCTGATTGTACATCCATTAATCTATGCCTATGAGAAGATTTTTGGACTTATTTCTGATGTCTCTTTGTTAGAGCTCAGTGATACTAATTCTGTATTGCTTAAAGAATTGTCTAACAAAGCTCCAGGAACATTTCATCATTCGCTTAATGTTGCTAATATAGCAGAAGCTGCAGCTAATGAGATAGGAGCTAATGCCATGTTAGTAAGAGTAGGAGCATTGTATCATGACATAGGTAAAATGGTAAATCCAACTTATTATACAGAGAATCAATCTGCATCAGGTAATGCGCATGATGTATTATCACCAAAAGAAAGCGCCAAAATTATTATAGACCATGTTATAAGAGGGGTAGAAATTGCCAAAAAATATAACTTGCCAGATCGTGTTATTGATTTTATAAGAACACATCACGGTACAAGTACAGTATATTACTTTTATGCAAAAGAGAAAGAAAGTAACGAAAATGTAAATATAGAGGATTTTCAATATCCTGGTCCTAGGCCTTTTTCTAAAGAAACTGCTATCTTGATGATGACTGATAGTGTAGAGGCTGCCTCAAAAAGTCTTAAAAACCCTACTAGTAGCCTTATAGATACTTTTGTAGAAAAGATAATAACAAAACAGATGGAAGATAATCAGTTCCTGAATGCTAATATCACTTTTAAAGAAATACAGCAAATCAAAAAAGTATTTAAACGTAAATTAACAAATATCTATCATCTTAGAATAGAATATCCAGAGTAAAATCACAATATGCAGTATAATACATAAAATATTGTAAACTAGCAACTTAGAACTTCTTTTTTTTCTGTGGTTTAACCATATTTATTTTGAGGCATTCATTCCTCTTTTTTTTGATAAAAAGTGTATATTCGTACACACAAACTTAAAACTGGCGTATTATGAAAGAATTACCTAACTTTTTTTATAGAAAATATTTAAGGCATAGTATAAACTGATCTTTTAAAAATTTAAAAGCATAGTATTGTTTTACAAAATATCCTACCCCATTTTATGAGTATCACCCAAAACCCCACAATAGTGGTGCTACTATAGATTAAATAATACTCCTAAAACAGTAATGTATCCTTGATATTTGACTCTTTTTGTGCTTCAGTAGTAGATATTGTTGTGTACAGAAGAGAACTCATTTATATCAAAATATGGGATACTAACTATATATAGAAATAACATTGTCGTCATGATATACTAATAAACAATGTGAATTATTAATAAATATCAATAAAAAGAAAACATGTTAGCGCGTAATAATAACAGATAATATTTAATTATAGGTTTTTAAGAGGACTACAGTATAGCAACTAGAGAAATGTTACACTATAGTGGTTTTGCACCTCAAATTACAAAGCTTTAGAAACACTAGTAGAGAGTAGATTATGGCATCTATATATTACACAAAATAATAACATATTAACCACACACAACACAATGGCGACAAAAACAGAACTCATCATCGATAATAAAGCTTATAAGATTATAGAATGTTCCTTTGATTATCATAAACCTGTAGATTACAGTGGTAGACCGAGTGCTCGGGTACGAGCAGGTAGCATTCTTATTGTATTAGATTTTGATGGTCAAGACGATTTAATAGACTGGGCAGGTAATGATACAGCTACTCGTGATGGTAAAATTATCTTTTACAAAGGAGATGGTATGGGAATCAAATTCACGCTGGATTTCAAACGAGCATATTGCTCAGATATGTACACCTATCACAGTAATCTAGAAGGAGGTGGAGTTGTATCAGAGCTTAAGATCAATGCACACCAGATGAGTGTCAAAGGACATACTCATATTAATAATTGGCCAGTGGCAGAGAAAAAATAATAATACTGCTAGATATGAGAAAGAGTAACGAAACTCTAAGGGGGGTAGATGATATATTGCGCCCCGCAATAGAGCGAGCAGTAAAACCACGATTTGATGGTAAACCACCAACCGCATTTGATATTGGTTGGGCATTGAGATGGGAGATAGATAATACCCGTACCGCGCTATCAGAAGCATTGTATAAGGTAGACCTTGCTACCGATGAGATAGGAGTGAGACGTAGTCACATGCATCAATGGCAAAGCCTACAACCTTATGCAGCTGATAAAGTAAATACTCAAGATTATGTGCGTAGAGCAAATAATGGATATCAGGTATGGGATGGCTATAAATGGACACAGCTTTCTAAAGATGCCAAGATAAGTGTAACCAGTGAGCGTAGTGAAGCTACCCATAATAAATTAGGAGTGGTAGTACGAGCAGAAGATATCGCTACCAATACCCATATTCTCTTTGTAGATAATGATGTGTACAAACGAGGGGGAGAAATTACCTATAATGGTCCTATAGGAGGTGATCCTGATCTGGGAACCCGATTTATATCTCAAGAAATTAATTGGGAAGATCCTATGTACGATGCTGTAAAAATGGGAACAGCTATTACAGGCAAGGCTGCAGGAGCTTTAGCAATGAATAGAATAGGTAATCTTACCCCATGGCATAAGGGAGAAAATTTATATAAAGCCAGAGGGTGGTATCGTAATCAAGAAGGGAAACTACGTAAATTAAGTAGCCAGCGCAATACAGTAGGAGCAGGGGGTCACCGTGTAGGGGCACGTACTGCGTCAAATAATATAAAATATTTAAAAAATGGAGCGAAAATCTGTATGTGGATTAGTATTGGAATTAGTTTATATGAAGCTGGTTCTGCAGGTTTTTATAAAGATTCTAATAGAAATGAAGTTTATACTAAAGCTAGTATAGATATAGTCATGGCATTAGTTGGTACTAGGGGAGCTATAGGTTGGGTTATATCAGGTAGTTATTTTATTTTATCTGCAACTGGCACATTTGGAGATTGGGGACAACCTAGTGGGGTAACTAGTAATGGAGTGCCTTATGATAATAGTTTTGGACAATTGGGGACTTTTGGCAGTACTTATAGTGATGATTTTGACATTGATTATGTTCCATCCATTCAACATAAACGTAGTAGGATGCGAGAACGTTTGTATCATATGCAAGATAGGGATCATACTTATGTGAAACCACAGGTGCATTATAGGGTAAATATGGATGGGCAAGAATTTTATCCTATACAGGATTTCTATAACAGGCTATAATTATGAACTGGTTAGAAAAAATACGTCCACCAAAGTTATATCGCTATATGTTTTATGTAGAGTATAGGTGGGCATTATTTTTTAATAATGATACACCAGCGTTTAGTGCATTGTTGTCATCATTAATAATGATTTTATTTCAAAGTACGTTCATAGTATTTTTTGTTTCTTATTTGTTAAATATTGATTTTTTTGGAATGTTTTTAACAGGCATTCATAAAATTTATATTGTTTTTTTTATGCTTATATATTTAGGTATTGGTTATTTAGTTTTTTACTATAAAGGTAAATGGCAACGTATTATCAAAGAGTTTGAGGGGGAAACCAAAGAAGAAAAAGTGAGAGGCTCTATTTTTTTAGGTATTTATTTATTGATAAGTATTTTATGCCCTATCGGAGGAATATATTTTATAACTGTAATGTCCCCTTATTAATTTTTTTTAGTTTTGAATAAGAACTTTTTCTATACAAGAATTTTTTAATAAATTATAAATTTAGAATGATATGGATTTAGGTGATTTCATTTTTATATCATCTATTGTAATTCCTGGCTTAATATTTGAATTTTTTAGAAATTATCTTGATAAAAATAAAAGCTGGTGGTTTATTTTGGGAGGTAGTTCTATTATTACTTTGATGGGTTATATATATGTATATACAAGTAATATAGATCATAAAAACACATTATACGTAAGCTTAATAGTCCCGTTATATGCAACTTTATTATATAAAGGTATGACATTGTTATTTGTAAAATGGTTTGGTCGAATGCCAGAAGATACTTTTCTTGAATTTAGAGTGAAATTTTCTGATGCTATGTTTAATATTTTATATGGAATATTGATTACTGTAGTCCCTCTAAGTGTAACCTATCTTTTGTACTAACATTATATTGTAAAAACGAAAATGATAGTATAGACAAATTATAGAGGAGGTATGGATAAGTAAGAATTTTACCCTATACAAGATTTCTATAACAAGCTATAATTATGAATTGGTTAGAAAAAATACGTCCGCCAAAGTTATATCGCTATATGTTTTATGTAGAGTATAGGTGGGCATTATTTTTTAATAATGATACACCAGCGTTTAGTGCATTATTGTCATCATTAATAATGATTTTATTTCAAAGTATGTTTATAGTATTTTTTGTTTCTTATTTGTTAAATATTGATTTTTTTGGAATGTTTTTGACAGGCATTCATAAAATTTATATTGTTTTTTTTATGCTTATATATTTGGGGGGGTGGTTATTTAGTTTTTTATTATAAAGGTAAATGGCAACTTATTATTAAAGAGTTTGAGGGGGAAGCAAAGAAGAAAAAATAAGAGGTTCTATTTTTTTAGGTATTTATCTATTGATAAGTATTTTATGCCCTATTGGAGGAATATATTTTATAACTGTAATGTCCCCTTATTAATTTTTTTGAGTTTTGAATAGATGTTTATATTACATACTTTAGACCTCCAGCACATGAACATGGAGTACATTTTATAAGATAATAAGATATGAATTGGCTAGAAAAATACGACCGCCAAAATTATATCACTATATGTTTTATGTAGCTTTATGCTTTTGCAGAATCTTTTAAATATTTTTTATCCATCCAGAAAGTACCAAAAGGAATGATAGAACAAAGCAAAACGATGATTAATGTTTTTGCATTCCATTGTTTTTCAAATTTGACCATGATTGCTAGTACTATATATAGTAAAAAAAGAAAACCATGAGCCATACCAATAATTTGATTTGGTTCTGGTGATTCAAATATATATTTAAGAGGCATGGTTACAAATAGAATAAGTAGATATGAAACTCCTTCTAGGAAACTAATAATTCTGAAACTGGTAATCATATGTGTGTATTGATGTATTATTTATTGATAGTGTAGTTTAGTTCAAAAACCTCTAGGTCAAAGTATGGTATTGCAGATAATAAATGATCAAAGATATCTGCCATTATCTTTTCATAATTTTTCCAAACTTTGTTGTTACTAAATGCATATATTTCCAAAGGAGTACCTTGCGCAGTAGGAGGTAGTTGCCTACTCATAATAGTCATTGTTTTGTTGATATATGGGTGGTTCTCTAAATAGAACTCTACATAGGTTCTAAAAACTCCCATATTGGTTAGATTCCTACCATTCATCAAAACATTTTTATTTATATTATTTTCTTGATTATGGCTATCTATGTTTTTTTGTACATCCTGCAGATACTCATTGAGTAATTCTATCTCTTGTAGTTTATTAAGATCTTCTGTTGATAGAAAAGAAATACTTGATGTTTTAATCAAAATCGCTCTTTTTATTCTTCGACCACCAGAATTCATCATACCTCTCCAGTTTTTAAAAGATTGAGAGGTGAGATAGTATGTTGGGATGGTAGTGATTGTTTTGTCAAAATTCTGAACTTTTACAGACGATAAATTGATTTCTACAACATCTCCATCAGCACCATATTTTTCCATAGTAATCCAATCTCCAATTCTCACAGTATCATTAACCGCAACTTGTATACTAGCTACAAATCCAAGAATGGTGTCTTTAAAAATCAAAAGAATAACAGCAGACATTGCTCCAAGAGCTGTCAAGAATGTCCAGATTGATTTTCCAGTCATAGAAGAGAAAATCATAATTCCGCCTATAAACCATACAAATATCATAAATACCTGTACATAACTATCGATGGGTTTATCTTTGAACGAGGATAAAGATTTTAAAAAATCTCTAAACGTTCTTAGAATACTACGTAGAATCCATATGGACAATACAATCACCATAATATGAAAAAGTATTTCTAGATATTTTTCTGCTGTAGGAAATGAAACAAAGAGCATAGGAACAATCCATATTGTCAACGACAAGGGGACTATATGCGCAAGGTAATTAAAGGTCTTGTTTTTTACTAAGTAATCATCAAAGGTATTTTTTGATTTTGAAGCGTAACTTTTGAAAACAGCAACAATTACTTTTTTAAAGACAAAATCTACTATAAAAAGAACAACGATAAGAATAGATATTCCTATTAGTAGATTCAAATACTCTGCCGTAGTCTCAGAAAGACCTTTGGAAACAAAAAGATTATAAAAATAACGAATTAAATTTTTCATCAATATTCCGTACTAAATTTCCTGCAAAAATAGGGTTCTATTACTTTATAGAAGAAATAAATAGAAAGAATTAACTATTTATATTTTATGGATACAAAACAACCTCATTATATATGTATAATGAGGTTGTTTGTTTATATTGACAATTAAGATGATTTTTTATAATTTATAGTTCAGAGATAAAGTAAACATTGTGCCTAATTGACTAAAATGAAATCCATTATAAGTCATTTGCGAATATCGTTGATTAAAGGTGATTAGATTAGAATTAGTTCTCACCTGTGCAGGGTCATTCAAGATAGCTTCTCCGTTTGCATTACGTGCTTTGAATTCCCATTCTGGTAATACATTTAATAAGTTGTTAACATTTACTGCGATTGTAAACTTATTGGTAGCATTGAAATTGATTCCCAAATCAGTAACTATTTTGGGGATAAACTCAGTTTGCAGATCGGTGCTCATACCTTGTTGTCTAAAAGTAGTTTTCCCAAAATAAGTATTGTTTAGAGAGAAATCGAACTTACCAATCTCATAATTTGCCCCCAATATCCATTTTGTTCTAGGTCTAGAGGTAAAAAATAAAGCTTCTTGAGTTTCATTTACTACTGATTGCCCAGAATCTTCGACAATTTTAGGGTTTTTAACTTCTCCAATTCTTTTATTTTCTATAGTATAATTACCAGATAGACTAAAGCCAAGTTGTCCATTTGCAATAGGAATATTTCTATAATTGGCAACAAGATCTATTCCAGATGTTCTGGTATCAATTGCATTTACAAAAAAGCTTAGATCATTCAGGTTATTATCATTGAGTAATCGATCTAGGTTGGTATCACCAATACTGTTACCTACTGCATCGGTGGCTGTTTTTCCGATTCTGTTACTTAGGATGATTCTATCTCTAACCTCGATGTTATAATAATCAATAGTGAAATTGATATTACTATTAATTTTTGCACCAATACCTACAGTAATATTGGTTGATTCTTCTGCGTCCAATCTGGGAATATCTAATAATTTTGCTTGCGGAGAAACATTATTTATCAAACCACCAACCTGAATTCCTGCTCCTGGAACAAAGGCATATTGTGCTTTTTGCGAGTAAATTTGATGTAGGGTAGGAGCTCTAAATCCAGTAGAAATAGAAGCTCTTAGAGTAAGTTTATCTTGTAGAAATTTATACCTAGAACTTAGTTTCCATACAAAAGCTTCACCAAAGTCACTATAATCCTCTAGACGTACTGTTCCGTTTACTAAAAAATCTTTAGTAATATCAGCAGAAATATCTATATATCCTCCAAAGTTATATCGATTAAATTTTCCTGAATTCTCAGGGCTATTTCCAGCAAAAGAATCACTTCCACCACCATCATATGAAGCTAAACTACCTTCAAATATTTCAAAAGTTTCTGTCCTGAATTCTGCTCCAAAACCAATACTAATTTGATCAGAAAGTAGTTTGGCGATATCAATATTACCAACGCTATGTTTAAACCCTGTTCCTCCTGGATCAAATGATAAAGGACTATTCTCTCTATATAGTTCTGATCCCTCTATAAGTTCACCAGCATCTACGGTGCCATTACCATTTGCATCAATCCAAGTAGAAGGAGAGTATACTGTATTGCCATTATGAGAATTGTTTACAATATAGGTTTGTGTATTTCCTCCTGTTGTATAACTCAAGTCATAGTTCCAGCCATTTCTTACGGTTTTATAACCAATGGTGGCATTATAATCATTGAGAACACCTTCAAAAGTAGGAACATACCCTATATATTCACCGTTTGAACCATCAGGGAAAAAATCTTGCAGATAAGGAAAATCAGACAGAGTTCTCCAGTATGGTGTTCTGTAGTTGGCAAAGCTATTTACTTTTTTATAAACATAAGCCGCATTTATATACATCTGGGTGTACTCATTGATATCATATCCACCGTTTAGTAAAAATTTGGCAGCTGCCGTTTCTGGGGAACCATTAATGTTACCTGCATCGGGTTTGAAAGCTAAAAATTGATCAATATCTGCTCTTCCTTGCGTATTGGCGCTATTGATTTCTGCTAACCTTGTATTGTAAGCTACTGTACCTACATAATTATCCAGAAAAAATTGTTGAGCTTCTTCTGCTGTAAAATCAGTTAAGCTTTGACCACCAGCTCCTAATTCATCTCCCACGAGATAACTATTATAGCGATCAGGATCTGTAAAAAAAAAGTCATTGAATTCTCCTTCTGCATCTACTGTTCCAGGTCTATTAGCAAGGCTTACCTTAGAAAAATCAACAGTATAATTAAAAAAACCTTTGTTATCACCTATACTAGCTCCATTATTAAGGCTGACACCTATAGTTTCTCCATCTCCTTCTGATGTTATACCAGATCGTATTGTTACAGAACCCTCATCTGGATTATCTTTTAAAATGATATTCATTACCCCAGCAATAGCATCAGATCCATATTGGGCAGATGCCCCATCTCGTAATATTTCTACTCTCTTGATTGCATCTGTTGGTATTGCAGAGATATCAGAACCAGTTTCACCTATTCCAGGAGATGTTTGTGTATATAATAAAGCACTTAGGTTTTTTCGTTTACCATTAATAAGGATGGCTAAGTTCTAAAATACATATGATCTAGTGCTATATTTTTAAAATTCATCCAAGTTTGATTCGAAGTGAACGCAAA
>NZ_PGUB01000113.1:0-13076 GCF_002924285.1 Aquimarina sp. I32.4
AAAATATTTCCATCATAAGCACGCCAAATACGCCGCCTGAAAGATTTATAAGAACTAATTACCCTAACGATTAATAACTCTCCTTTCACCAATAGTTTTACTTTTACTCCATGAAACGTCATTTTTGGAATCATATAAAACCCTTCTACTTTGGTAGCTTCTAATATACCTTCTATAGTAAATCCAGAAGCTATTTCTGCAGAAGCTTCAAAAGCCCCTGTTACACTTCCTACTCCATACATTGTATATTCTGCTTTTAATACAATTCCTAATGCCAAAGCTAGTTCTACAGTTCCTCCAATTTTAAAAGGACTATCATCTTCTGCATCTGGTTCTAGTTGTCCTGGGTTGAAATTAGTTTCGCCAGATGCCGAATTGTATTGCAACATTCCCGCTGCATGTAATTTTCCTGTAACAGATAACTCGGCTGTGACATCAATATTATCCACTAAGTCCATAATCGTAATAATGGGGCGAAACCAAACTACTTTTTGTAATAACCCCAAAAAATCTGCTACCATCTCTACTCCAAAAATCGGATCTGCCTTTACAGATGCTTCTAGCATTATGCCTAAGCCATCTTCTGGACTTCCTTTAGGGATTTCGCCATACCAACTAGCTCCCATTGCTAATGAAGGGGGGATAATATTCATAGAGAATATAGATCTTCCTTTAAGAGCATCTGCAATTTTAGCGGCTTGTTGTGCTATACTTTTTTCTTCATGTTTGGTAGTTCTTTTATCTACTTTTTCTCCAGCCTTCTTTTTCTTTTTAGCTTTACCACCAAAAATAGATTCTACAAAATCTTTGACTGCCAGAAATTGGCGTATCATATTGGCATATTTCTGATAACTGCCTGTAACTTCAAACATTTCTCCATACTCATCCCATTCTGCCCATAAAGATAATACAAGATCAGAATATGAACTATTAGGATCATTGTCAAAGTTGTAGAATTTTGCATCCTTTTTTCTTACGACATCATTTTTTACATCTTTTTTTAATGCTTTTTTCTTTTGTTTTCTTTCTTTCTTTTTTTCCTTTATCTCCCTCAGTTTAGCTCTATTTTCATCTGCTAATTCATGATATCGTTTTTTTTGAGCTTTCTTTTTTTCCTTTTCTGTAGTAGTTCCTTTATTTGCTTTTATGTTACCCGCTAATCGCTCATACTTTTCAATCAAATCTTCTGAAATATCTTCTTCAGAATCTAGCTTATCTTTTTCAACCTTTAAGCCTTGTTTTGTAACTTTATATTCCTTGTACTTTTCTCTTACTTCATTAAAACTTTCTGTATCGGTGTTATAAGCAAGTTGTAATGTCCATTTTACATCTGGGTATACATTGATATTTACTGTTTTTTCTCCTCGGCAGGATTCAAATTTAACAGGATATACTTGTTTAGGAGCTTTTAGAGGTAAAAAACATTTGATGATATCACTTAAATTTTCATTTACCGCATTTGATCCATATATATAAGGAACTTCGATAGTGAAATTACTATCATCCTCTATTTTATCTGTATATTTTTTTACAGTGATATCATGCGCTTCTTTATGCTCTCGCTTAAACCCTATTACACTTTGAAACGCTCCACTTGTAGTTGTAGAATGACTATCTTCTAATTCTCTATTGTCGTTTTGATCTTTATGATTAAAATCTTCTTTCTCGAATTTGCCTTTATTGTATGAAGTACCAAATCCAAACCATCCACCTAAATCGTTTGTGATAAAAGTATCATCCCAACGGTATCTTTTAGGTTCAATTTTACTATCTATTATGATAGGGGCATTTACAGAAACTGCTGTTTTATTATGATCTCCTTCTTTACCCAAAAAACTACAATTATCAGCCTCTTTTTCAAATGTAAAAACAATTTCTCTTCTTGCTACTCTAGGGCCTGCTACAACATCAATTTCAATTACTTCGGCTTTTGATGAAGTATCTACATTATATATATCTAAGGTTGTATTATCTTGCCCCCCATCAAGATTTTGAGTAGAACTCCCTTTATAATAATCAGCTTTAATTGTTTTTATTTTACATGGGTGAAACTCTGCCACATCTGTAACAATATCACCAATAATCACAGGTTTATTACCTGATTTGCTTGAGGTAACTGCTTTTCTATCGTTATGTTTTCGTTTTCTTGTGATAAGAATAGAGTCTTTAAAAGCTACGGCTTTGGCTCCTTCTACTTTTGCTTTGACTACAGGGTAAATATCTAGTTTTTCACCTTCTTTCATCCATTGTGCATCTAATCGCACATCTATAACTACCTTTTGCCTATATATCTCAGGATTATCTATATCCCTCATCTTTTTTACCTCTCGCTGAAATTGCTTTACGGGCTTATTTTGTTCGTCATTAATGTTTTCATCAAGCATTAGCACTTTATCAGAATACACTATGTTTTTATCTAATAAGGAGACTTCAATATCATGACCATATAGGTTACTGGTATAGATATGTAATTGTACTCCTTCTGTAAAAAACTTATCTCCTTGTACAATTGGTGGCTTTTTTTTAGGTTCTAGTTCTCGCCACTCTATTCTATCTATACTTATAGGGCCTTTTGAATTTACAAAATAACCGTTTGGTGGAGCATAGGTAGGTTCTTGATCTGGTAATACAGGTTCTAGCCAAATTAACCCACCTCCAGTTGCAGATTTAGAAACCTTAAACCATACCTTTTTACCTTGCATACTGGGATGAAATGGCATGTTATCTGGATTTTCTGAAAAATTAGAACAGATCCATCGTATATTTTTTACTGTTTCTGGATCAATTCCTTCTGTATCGATTTCTGCAGTAATTTGAGTTCCAGGAGATGTAGTAATCAGATAATTCTGATCATCTATAGTAACTCCTTCTTTACGGTTTATTATTACTTTATTCTTTGGCATATCATTTTAATAACTTATCATTTGAATACTGTGTTCTCCAAATTTTCTGTTGCTACTGGATCAAAAATGTAAATGAGTTTTATCTTTTACAATCATTCCTTCTTTATAGATTACTGTTTTAGTAAGTTTACCTTCTTTATCATACTCACACCATTCATCTTGTTTTTTACCATTTTCATAATTACCTTCTTGTTTTAAGATTCCTGTGGCATAGTAAAAGTCTTTAAACTTGCCATTGCCTTTAGCGCCAAAATTGGTTTGATATAACAGATTCCCTTTGATATCATACACTCTGTATTTACCTATGATGAACCCTTTGTTCCAGTTTTCGGTTTTGACTAGCTTGTTTTTGTAGGTCGTTTTCCAAAAACCATCTTTGTAGCCTTTGTGAAATTTACCTTTTTCTTTAATTTCTGTACGCCTATACTCGCTATTAGATAAATCATATTTTAATGTTCTTTTCTTTAATCCATTTTCAATAATTTCTATATCACCTGCATTTTTATTCTTGATATAGATATCAATATTATAAACTCCATCAAGGAGGTTTAAACCATCTTTATGCTTATATAAATAAACACCACTATTATTCTTTATCTTAATATCATAAGATATAATTGGTTTGGCTATTGGTTCAAACACTTTAGTTTGAGAAAAAGATAAAAAACTGGATAATATTATTAAATAAAAAATATATTTTTTCATACTACTTATGTTTATAAAACTTTACGATATCATCCTGTAATGCTATCCATTGAAACTTCCAAAATGATTTTCTTGTAGTATAGTAATCCATAAGGTTTTCTATTAACACCATATCAAATGTAAAAAGGCTTTACCTTTCATCTTTTACCTCTATTCCATCTTTATAGATTACTGTTTTAGTAAGTTTACCTTCTTTATCATACTCACACCATTTATCTTGTTTTTTACCATTTTCATAATTACCTTCTTGTTTTAGGATTCCTGTGACATAGTAAAAGTCTTTAAATTTGCCATTGCCTTTAGCGCCAAAATTGGTTTGATATAACAGATTCCCTTTGATATCATATACCCTATATTTGCCTATGATGAACCCTTTGTTCCAGTTTTCGGTTTTGACTAGCTTGTTTTTGTAGGTCGTTTTCCAAAAACCATCTTTGTAGCCTTTGTGAAATTTACCTATAAACTTATAACCAGTATTATAATAAGAGTTAACTATATCTGTATTTGTATTTAATTTTGTTTCATAAACCTTGTATTGTCCGTTTAAATTGTAATTATCAGATTTCCTAAAGTATTTTATTTTCCCTTCTATATCATTATCCAAAATCAAAAGATGTGTAAATGTTAAAGGAATGGGTTTTGGAGGAATCACTTCTTTTTCTTGACCATATACCGATGATAAAATTAGAAATAAAGAAATAGTTAAATAATTTTTCATTAGTTACTTAGATTTATAAAATTTTACAATATCATCCTGTAATGCTATCCATTGAAATTTCCAAAATGATTTTCTGGTATTATAGTAGTCCATAAAATTTTCGGTTTTACCCTGTTTGAATTTATGAAGGTTTCTATAATATACATTTAGTAAGCTTCTAATTGTTTTATATCCTTCTTTTCTATCATTCCAAAAATCAGCAATTTCCTTTTTAGAATAATTGTTTTTCAACATATAGTTTATATAATCATCAACTTCTTTTATATATACATTATCTTCATCTAAAATTACAGGGTCTTTATATATGTTATCCTCCTCTTTAAACGAATGTTCTAGTCCTGCTACATGAGCAATCTCATGAGCAAAGGTAGTTTTACTCCATAAATTAGATTTAAAAACAACTAAACTTTTGGCATCAATATCTCTCAAATTACCATACGCTCCTGCACCTTTTTCACCATCTTTTCTGATATGATTTAATGGGGAGATATAAATTGTAATTCCTCTTCTTTTGAAAGCCTTAGGGTGTTGCTCTTCAAATACTTTATTAAAATCTTCTAGTAAATTCCCCATAAACATACACCCCATATCATTGATTAATTTATGTTTTATCCACTTTTGTTCGTCTATCTCTATATCATAAACCTTGCCAATGGTACATTGTAATAATGCCTGATTTAGAGACTGGGTATTGAGATACTCTTGCAAATTTTGTAAGTCTCCTTCTAAGTTTTTATCAATATCTCCAAATCCTAGATCGATTTTTCTTTCTATAGCTTTTTTATCATCTTCTTTTGCTTGTTTTCTTACAATACGCACTGGGGTGATCTCAAAATGTAAATCTTTATGGTTACTATTTTTAAAGAAATGAAGCTTACCTACAGTGGTATTATCTTTATCCTTTAGTTTTATAGTCACATTATCTGTAAGTGGATCATCACAATATATGGTTACCAGTACTTCATCATCCATATTGGCTTTTGATACTTTTATTACATCAGGCTCAAAGCGTATTCCTTTTTGGGGAGGTAATTTTATAATATCATCATCAGTGACTTCTGTATGATTATAGATACATGTTCTAAGATTGAGTTGTACTCCTTCTTGTTTGGGGAACATGCTTATCCAAGGTACAAAATAGTCTTCACCTCCTATTTTGAAAGGGGTATATTCTTTTTTTAGTTTTTCAAAATCTTCACAAATCGTCTCGCCATTATTATCAGGAATATACTCAAATCGCATCCAATCAAATCCAAACTCTCCTTTATAATCGGGGAGTCTGTGAAAATAAGCTTTGAATTTGAGCTTTTCGTCTTGTAATTCTTCATTATAATTACCCCCATTGATTTCTTCTTGTTCCTCATTAATCATTGTAGCATCTACTAGTGGATTAAGATGAACTTGGGTTTCTGGATCGGCTTCTTGTACACTACTTTCTCCTCCTACAGTCTGCCCATGAAAAGTGAATTCTATACAAGCAGCTCCTGCAATGGCACAGGTAGCTTTACTCTCTTCGGTAAGGATTTGTCCCCCATTGGATAGTTCTACTTTGTTATAATAATTTTGCCATCGTAAAATATTGGGGATGCATGGCAAATATCCACTAGAGCTAGGTTGTAATTTACATTGTCCAAAAGTTTTGGCTTGCAATGGCATTCCTAAATCCATAGAATTACCTACTAATTTTCTACTTGCATCTCCATCATTGATATAAGCTTTTTGTTGTGACTGCACTACCAATGTATCAGGAGCATTGCCATGCATGCACTTGCACATGGCTCCATCTACTACTACGTGACCTCTACTCATATTTTTGGTTTTTTATTTGCCAAATTTTATTTCTTTTCCAAAAATAAAATAGCGTTTCTTTTTGGGTGTTGGTTTGGGTTCTTGCTCTTTTAGCTCTTTTTCTTTTACTAATCTTTCTTCACTGGTTTGGGGTGTTTTCTCCCCCAAGTGATAAATTTCTATTGTTAGTTTTTTGCTTTTTCCTGATGGAAATACAATGGTACTGTTTCCTGTAATAGCATTTACAATGGAAGAATCCTTGTAGGTTTGATAACTCATATCGATCTCTCCTGTAACAGCTGGTTTATTATTACCTATTGAGATAGGAATTCCTGAAAAAATAGCATCCTCATTACGCCCATCAATAAGTGTTGCTTTATGCTTTACTATAGTATCCTCTTGCTTATGAGGGTGCGATTGAATTGATTGTTCTATCTGGTATAAAACTCCTTTTTTATAGGGTATCCATGGTAACAATATGTTTTTTTGCTGTAAATGTGTAGTCATATAAGAGAAAAATAAGATCATAAACCAATCTTGGGTTATATATGTATTTTTTAGCTTTTGCTCACTCTCTATCATTGAATCCATACTCATAATCAACTTATGAGTGTCTGCTCCTTGATAGTATTGTTTTATTTTTTCTCGTTCTATATGCCACCGTTGTTGTATTTGATCATGATTGGCTATTGCAATAATTCCTCCCATACTACTCACCTTTAATTGTAAAGGGTATATAACCTTACCACATCGTTCTGCCAATTCATCAGACAAACTATCTGGTACTTTCTCATTGATATAGACCTGTTTTTTGTAAAGCTCTAAGATATATGTTTGCTCATCTATTTGCTCTGTACAAATAATCTCTATCTCATAATGTATCTGCAACTTTTTGTTATTCTCATCTAGAAATACAAGTAGAACCCCATAGGTGTGTCTCAATTTTTCTAATTCTATATGAAATGATACTGGTTTGGTATCAGTATCATTCATAATACTCGTTCCGAAATCCAATTTTCTCATTTCACGAATTTTTAATTAGAATAATTTTATTTTGTCTTGCGCCTGTACATCCACTTGTTTAGAACTCACCAATTCCATATTCTCTTGAGAACTTTCTAGCCTCATTTTTTCTGCATTGCCTAATATTTCTTTTGCTACAACAGTTTTATCTTCTTCTACTGTTTCTGTAATGTTTTTTGCAACAACTGATATATCTTCTGTTACTCTGGTTATCATATTGGTGCCTGCATTCATTTTTATTTCTTCTGCGGCATTGATCTCTATATTCTTAGCATTCAGCGTCATATTCTCTAATGCAGAGATTTCTATATTGTTGTTGGCTGTGTCTATACGAATGATATTATTGTTCTTATCGGTAATCGTAATCATTTCTGCCCCATTACTATCATCTAGGGTAATGGTATGCTGACTCTTTGTTCTAATTGCCTTTATATCATTATTCTGCGATTGCCATGATGATGGGTTTTTACTACCATTATACAAAGCACCTAATACAAAGGGGCGTTCTGCATTACCACCCTCAAATCCTACCATTACCTCTTCATTGATCTCTGGGATAAAATGAAATCCTTTGTCTGCTCCTGCATGTGGGGTTATCATACGTAACCAAGGAGTACGCTCTCCTAATGGCTTCTGCCAAGAAAATTGTACTTTGATTCTTCCTAATCCATCTGGGTCTGAATTCTCTACTACAGTAGCGGTTTGTGTTTCACTTTTTGGAAATCTGTAGATATCCATCTTGGGGTAAGCATCAAAATTGGCATCTACTGCCTCAAACTCATTTTTGTATACACCGCCTTCTACATTGGTATGTACTATTTTGGTAACTCTATAACTACCATGACCATTGATCCTTATGATTTGCCCCAAACAAACCCCTGGATTATCACTACCGCCTTTTGCTATAATTTGCTGTATCGCTCTACTTTTTGTATAGGCTTCTATTTGAGCATCTAATCTAGGCTTCATCGTGGCATCGGTATACAAAGGATTGTATACTCGTGTTTGCTTATTGTATAATTCTCTGGATTTGCTATCTGCAAAGCCATGATACCCTTCTGAGGGGATGTTTACCTCACTACTGCTTTTTTGATGTACCGTATTTGTCAAGAAATCATTGGTAAAATAAGAAGCATTATTTGGCATAGGCTCCATATTGATACTGAACTTTTTGAGATCAATACCATAAGACAATTCTATTTCTTCTGTAGAGGGTCTACCAAAGATCAATTGCTTACCATCATAGTAAAACCAATCATTATAATAGGCAGATAATCTACTTGCATAGGCAAAATCACTCTCATTATGTTGTACACTATAATGAATAGTACTGGTGTTGGTAGGCGCAAAGTTTGTTTCTAATTTACCCAGATCATATCCTTGAAAAGTGTCTTGCAAGATATCTGATAAGCCTACCTCGCTATACGAAGCATAATGAGGGAAGTTGTCTGCCAGTATACTGGCACTTTTTGCTTTTATACAGATCAAATCTCCTTGTGATTCTTCAAACCCTTTTACGGTTTCAACTCCTGTGACCACTCCTTTGAATTCTAATTCTCTATAACTATCTACAGTAGAATTGGCACTTACTTGTATAGTAATAATACTACCTATATATTCTTTACTCTCGCCAATTAGCTCATCAGAGAGTTGCTCTATTGCATCGGTACGACATACCAATTCTAGTGAATGATGGGCATCGATCTCTTGGTGTAACTGAAGCCTTTTATAAGAACTCAGTTGTTTGTTGGCGATATAGATGGTAGTGGTAGTTTGTATGGCCATGATGGATTTAGTTTATTGATACTATAATTTTGTTTTCTCTCTTTTTGATAATCAAACCTTTAAAAACTTAAATATAAACTATGCGATTGATTCTACAAAACCTAAAAAGCAGGGGAAAAACCCCCTGTGTGGTTGATGTCACGATTTTTAGAACGCCTTTTTTGTTTTTGAAAATCATAGCTTATTTTGTGTTTAAATTACTTAAAATCAACTGATTGTATCTTAGTTTTATTTTTTATTATACTAATATTTTCTCTTTTTGGAATAGCCAAATTTTTTAACATTTGATTTTTCCTCGGCAGATTTGCAAAAAACGAGGTGATAAACTGTACTTGATTCTTTGTCAAATGATAGGCCAATAATACGACATAGTAGTCACGTTTTTTGAAACTGAGATATTTTTTTTTCATTCCCGACTTGATCGGGAATCTATTACAGAAAAAGGGTTGTTGTTGTTTACTTTATTATTTTTCATTTTGCGGTTTTATATTCTACATTTGATATAGAGGTACTTGTAATATAAACACCCTATATGCACTACTAAGCATACAAATTGTCTATTAGTTTAACCCACTTAATTACAAGCACCTCATATCAATACTTGGGGCAAAAAAAGTAACCGTAATTGTTATCAATTTTTATAGTACATCCAATTACCTTAATTTTCATTTTCTTCTATGTTTTGTGCATCTTTATACAGATCATAAATTTTTCCACAGATCATCATCTCTTTTGGCTTATTATTGGATAGGTTTGTTTCAAATGTATTTATGTCAATACCTAGCGAAACAACTATTGAGTAGAGAACTATTTTAGGCAAATCATATTCGTATTCTTCCATTACTTTATTTATTTTTACAAAAGGCTACAGGAGTAATTGGGCGCAGGATTACACAAACTGCATTACTTATAATAAAAGATTACTCCTGTTTTTTTCTTTTGCTTCTGGAACCAGTATCAACCTTTAATTAAAACCATCGGGTGCTATACTAATCACAGAAAAACCAATTTAAATATTGCTGTTAATCCTTCTTTTTTCATCTATTGCGATCAGTGATTTAGTAATATTTTCTAGTACCGCTAATTCATTATCTATATACTCTATAGGTACTCTTTTTTTAAAAGTATAGAATGTTGAGATATACTGATTCGCATTTTTTCTAGTTTTACGTTTTTCTAATATTTGAGATTCTAATTCTGGATATTTACTTTCTATAGTAATAAAACTATTATGAATGCTGACGGTAAGTTCTTCTTCCTCTATTGATAGGTATGATGGCTTAGTTAGAGTAATAAAAGTACAGTCTGATTTATCAAAACAAATAGACTCCCATTGTAATACCTCTGCAACTTCATCAGCTATTATCAATAATTGTTCATCTGATAGTCCTCTTACCTTAAAACTTGTTGTGTATTCTGATGCAGAAAGATAAAATTCAGCAACCTTTTTATATCCCACTAATTCATTATCTATATATTCTGTAGATAATTCATCTTTAAAAGTGTTGAATGTTGAAATAAATCGATTCACATTCTTTTTATTGTTATGATACTCTAATAGTTGCCATTCTAGACACCTACTTTCTATATCAATAGTGCCATTGTTGATCCTAATTTCAATTTCATATTCTAATGCTGATCCAGTTAAAGCAACTACAAAAGAATACGATTTGTGAAAAGAATCAAACCTCCAGCATAATTCATCTATTGCCTCAAAAACCACCACCAGTAATTGTTTATCTGATAGCCCTGTTGTCTTAAAGCTTGTTATATATTCTGACGGAAAAAATCGAAACCCCATAGCATTTTATGTATTAGATAGTGTGTAAGAATTAGTGATTAGCTTTATTGAGTATCGATATGATTACTCCTATATTCAGTATTCTCTAATCTATTTTTTTCATCTATTATAATCGCTGATTTAATGATGTTGTCTAGATGACCTAATTTAGTTTTCATTTCTGCGGTAGATAATTCTTCTTTAATGGTGTTGAATGTTGAGATAAACCGAGTTGCATTTTTTTTATTTTTGCCGTATTCTATTATCTGCCATTCTTTACATTTACTTTCTATATCAATAGTCCCCTTGTTGATACTAATGATAACCTTTTCTCCCCATGAGAACAATGAGGAGTTAGTAAAAGCCTCCACAACGTAATCAGAAAAATTATAAGAATCAAGTTCCCATTTTAATTTATCTACTGTATCTAAAGCTATTACTAGATATTCTTTATCTGATAGCCCTGTTGCCTTAAATTCTGTTGTATATTTTGAGGACAAAAATTTAAATCCCATAGTATTTAATTTAGATGATTTGTAAAAATTATTAGTTAATGTTATTGAGTATTGAATTGTTACTGCATTTTATATCAATCCATTAGATATTTTCTATATGCTTTTAGTTGGGTAATGCGTTGTTTTGCTTCTTGTTCTTTTATATTTTTAACCTTCATATAGTACCAAATAGCATTACTAGGGGTATCGTAATCCATAATCATCAATGCGTTATAATCTTCTTTAGGCAATACCCTATATTCTTTTGGGCAAAGTGCTGTAAATGTTGCAAAAACATCTTCTCCGATAGAAGCTTCTATAGTAGCAGAATAAACAATCTTATAGATTAGCCTATAAACCGTTTTTTTGTTTCTACTCATATAATCAGTTATCACTTTATTGGCTTGCTCTCTAGTAGCATAAATCCCAAAAATGCGATTGCCATTATAAGTAATCCCCTCAAATCGAATGACCTCTTCTAGCGTTACGGCCTCTATCTGTTTTTGAGAAGATTGCCCAAATGCAGAAATAGAAATAGAAAAGAACAGAAATAATATGTTTTTTGATAGGCTCATAATTGCTACTATATTTTTAATATTCATACCAGTCAAGGGTATATTCTTTTGGGTTAGTATCGTCTTTGAGTATGTATACTTTTTTCTTACCTCTTAGAATCCTCTTTTTTTTATTGTTATAATGCCGTTGATCCACACATTCTTTAGAAAACAATTTCACTTTTGGTTGCTGATTTGCTGGTACTCGTAATCCACATGAGAATCTACCTACTATTTTACCTTTGTTATACAATGTGATTGTTGTAGGAGGAATAGCCCCCATGTTTTTTGTTCTCTCTACTGCCTCTATAATTACATCTGGTTCAAGAGGTGTTGTAAAAAATATTGTTGTTCCGATATAATCAATAATTAAAAAATCATATGGTGGAATCTGAACTGTGGTAGTAATACCAAATAAGGAATTTCCTTTTTTTTGAGAGTAAATACGCGTGGTAATAAAGATTGTAACAATAAAAGCTATTAAAATTACTGTGCTGTTCATAATTCGTAATTCATAGTATTGATTATCATCTTCATCATCATCGTACCATATTTCATTATATTCATCATGATCAACTCCCAAAGGGTAAACGACTTTATCATATTCTAGTTCTTTATATGATCTTAGTTTTTGTATTAAAAAGCTAATTGTTAGTGCGATAACTAAAAATTCCAAAACCAATAGTATTATTTTTCTCATTAATCAAATAGTTTTAGTATTGTTGTTCTTGTATCTTGTTATATAGCTACTATGCTGTTTATATTAGCATGAATGATTTGGTATTCTATATTACAAAGACACAGGGTACGCTGGTATATACATAGACTGAATGACCTATAAACTATAGTATATACTTTTGTACCCGATATCTTTGTGGGTACACAAAACTCAACTTAAATGCACATTCTTTTATATTTTGGTTCTATATAGCGCCTATGTTCTGAGAAGAACATAGGCGTATCATCATTAGGGGGTGTCTTATTTTTATTAGTTTCTGTTTGGGGATTCATAGTGATATGACAGATAATCCCCAAAACAAGGGTAATAATTTCTGAAACACTGTATAATCTGGTTTTAATCAAAGCATCAACTCTATCTAAAACCTTTTCTTTATCAACTTCATTAAGGTTTAGATAGGTAGATTGTAGCTTTAATTTATTGATTACCTTTTGATGGTTTTTGATACTTAATACATCTTTATCATTAGAGGGACCACCAGAACTATACAATATTTTTGAAGTCCTATCTTGAATAATCTTTACAGCTTCTTCAATAGATTTTCCTTCATCAAATAAACTTGATGACCATTGATAGATAGTAGTTTC
>NZ_PGUB01000114.1:0-12620 GCF_002924285.1 Aquimarina sp. I32.4
TGAAACCATTTAATGGAGTGGCAACTAAATATCTACAGAATTATATGAACTGGTTTATGGTCTTGGAACGCATAAAAGAGAATAACCAACGTCTCAAATCCTTTGCCTACTATGCCCTTGCTGGACAAAATGCATGGCAAATTTGGAAAACAACAACTGAATCAGTCATATAGTAGAATATAGCCAAAAACTTTAATGAAAGTAATCAAACGTTATGGTATTGATTTTAAGCCTTTTTATACCTTATATAAAATTGATTCAGAAAACAAAATTATATATTTTAAAAATAATAGCCCAGATGAGAACAAATGTATTATAAACAAAGATGCTACATCAACTACAAATAATAATCCTGAAACGATAGCAATTCCTTTTGATTTATTACATATTGCGCCACCTCAAACAGCTCCTAAATTTATAAAAGATTCTATTTTGGCAAATAAAGAAGGATGGCTAGATGTGGATCATTACTCATTACAACATAATAAATTTATAAATATATTTGGTGTAGGAGATGTAGCTGGATTGCCCACCGCCAAAACTGGGGCAGCAATTAGAAAACAAGTTCCCGTTATTGTAGACAATATTATACTGTTACTACGACAAAATAAATTAGGTGTTAAATCATACAATGGCTACTCCTCCTGTCCTTTGGTTACTGGATACGGAAAAATGGTTCTTGCAGAATTTGATTACCAAAGTCAATTTGTACCAGACCCCAAACTCAAACGAATGTTCATCTTTGATAGTGATAAAGAACATTGGAGGCTCTGGGTATTCAAAAAAATAGGACTCCCCTATCTATATTGGAATAAAATGATGAAAGGAAAAAACATCTAATTTAGACCAATTCTCTTCTTAATTCATTTAGCGTAATATTACTATTGATAAGTCTTGTGATTACTTCTTCACGAAACTCTTCTAGGTCATCATATTCATAATATTTTGCCCATTTATGAGTCTCTAGAAGGTTTTTTATCTGTTTGATAAGTTTTCTTGTGGCATCAGCAGAACGCAATACAGCTTCTTGGTCGTAATCAGGGTTATCTTTATGCATGTAGCTTACTTTTTTGTATTCAAAATCTACAGAAATATAATATGCATCAACATCTGGATCAAGATTTTCTCTAAAATCTGACCAATCCGCAAATCCTAATCTTAAATCATCTATCTCTACTGGTAAATCAGATACCAAACGCCATTGGCAATTTGCGGCTCTACCCCAATGGTTTGATAGTCTATAGACACCATGCTTAGTATAATAATATGTACTACCTGAGTCACTCCTATAATTAGGTTTTCGTCTTGATATTTCTCGTAACGAAGCTCCTCTAAATACACAATATGTTTTATTAAAAAAGTTATATCGTGTATATACTTTTACGCGTTCCTTTTCCTGTTGTTCCAATCTTTTCTTTTTTTTCCCGATGGCAAAGAAATCACATTTTTTTGGGAAAGTAAAAACAAGTTTTTAACAAAATTTATTTTCTGCTTTTATAGTTCTCTAGCAACAACTTTTCTCCATCCCATTTTAGATTCAGTACTAGTAATTCACCCTTATTTTGGAGAAAACAGACATGGTGTCGGATACTGATATATCATTAAAAAAAGCAAATTCGTATATTACAATGATTTTTATAATTCCTAATTATAAAATAGGAAATAGAACCCAACTTTAAGAATGTCTATTACAAAATATCTCGATTATATACAAAATCCATGGTCTTTTTGGGGAGTATTATTTGTTGCTAACATAATAATGTTTTTACTCACAATCATGACCAGTTATGTATGGTCTTCTGTCTATAAACATAAAAAATTACCGCTGGAAAAGAACGATATTATTTTATCTATTCTGGTAGTGTTCATCAATGTAATTATTGCAATTCCAGGTTATTTATTATTTATTAATTCTAAAATTACTTTTACTGACACCAATTTTTTAAGAGATTTTATAGTACTTTTTTTTGTTGTAGATATTTTGATGTATTTATTTCATTATGCATCTCATTATATCTGGCCATTCAAACTATTTCATGAAGCACATCATGAACATTATAATTTTAATGAGATCAGTTTATATGTAATGCATCCTGCTGAGGCTATTCTATTTGGTTTTGTATTGACAATCATCCCCTATTTGTTACCACTTAATTTATACAGTTTTATTGTTTTTCTTGTATTTAATTGGTTAATAGGTCTATTATCACACCTAAACACTTCTTCTAATAGAGCTACATTAGTATTTGGAAACAATGTTTTTCATAAAAATCACCATGAATATTCTAAGTATAACTTTGGTTTTTATACAGTAATTTGGGATAAGATTTTTGGCACGTACTTTCCTAAAAAATAAGTACTATCGTTTACGAGGGTTTATATTTATGAAAACCTCTAAAACTTTTTCAAACTTGCTTTTATTTATAGGTTTATGCACTATTTTGGTACTTGTAGGATATTTTTCTATGCAAGCACCAGTAAAGCAATTTGTTGGTCGGGTAGGTCTTTTTTCAAAACCACCACCACAATTAGGACACACATTATGAAGAACTGTATCTACACAATTCGTACAATAAGTACACTCAAAAGTACAAATCATAGCTTCATTACTAGTATTAGGTAACGCTTTATTACAATTTTCACAAGTGGGTCTCATTTCTAACATATGTGTGTTCTTTTTATGGTTTATATTGTTTTATTGCTTCTTCTATTTGCTGTTGTTCTGTCGTTTCAGGATATATGATATATTTTGGTGCGAGAATAGGTTTCACTTTTTCTATATAAATATTGGTTATACTAGAAAAAGGGTATTTGCCTTTAGTTAGTATTGATAAAGACGCTTTCATGGATTCAAAATCTGCATTCTCTTTTGTCAGCATCCTTGCTTTCCCTTTTAATTGATATCCTTTTTGGATAAATACATCTATAAAACTGATACATACATTTGGGTTTTGTTTTATATTTCTGATCGTTTGCGGTGAAGCTATATTAGCCACTATAATTTCAGATTCACCATAATATGTAAATATTTCTTTTGGTGATACATTAGGAATATTGTTTTCTGATGAAGTTGCCAACCAGCACAAAACACTTTTATCGATATACATTTTTATTTCATCAGTCAACATAGTTTTTACGATTTATTTTAATCATCTTTATGTATTAGAACTTCGTTATGAAGCTTGAAAGTACAATAAAAAGGTGGGGCTTAATTTTAGCAGCACCGTACGGTTCAATTTAAAAACACAGTGTAACATTCATTTTTACAAAACTTACAAGATGAAATAGATTTTCTAATACATAAAGCGAATTTAATAGGTATTTTCTTTTACATAATTAAGTACCGCATCTGGTATTTTTATTCCTTTATCCAAAGCTGGATCAGAGATTGCTGGTTCTGCTACCATTTTTAATGGTACAATTCCTGCCCAAATTGGTAGCTCTAGATCCTTTTGCTCATCAACTACTCCTTCTGCCCTAACTTTTGCAGATGCTGTTTCTATAGAAATCTCTAATATCAAAGTAGCATTAAACTCTTTATCATTAGGATATCGCACATTATCCCAATGTCCTGGAACCATATGATTTAATATACATTTTAAAGCGTCCATTTTTGTGTCAGGATCATCTACTCTATTTACTTTACCAAAAATATTGACCGATCTATAATTTGCAGAATGATGAAATGCAGATCGTGCCAATACTAAACCATCTAAATGTGTGACAGATACACTAGCTTCTCCTGCTTTGAGTAAACTCAACATCATTCGATTTTTTAATGAGCCATGTATGTATATTTTATCATCTATTCTACCATAAGCTGTAGGTATAACAATTGCTTTATCATCATATACATATCCAATATTGCATAAAAATGCATCATCTAATATTTTATGAATACTTGTCACATCATAAGTTGCTCTTTTTGAGCCACGAATTACTTTATTGAGTTTTGATATTGAATATTCTCCCATAATTTCCTTTTATTTCTTGATCAAAAATAATAGTTTTATGGTGTGCTATAATAATCCAGTTTGCACAAAACTAATAGTCCAGTTATGTTTCCTTTTAAAAATAATATTATACTTGTTCGTAACCATACTCGTAATTTATATTTACAGCTATGTGATCAGATTATCGGATTTATAAAATCTGGAAAATTGCCTCCGTCTACAAAATTACCAGGGTCTAGGAAATTAGCAGATGACTTAAACATACACCGCAAAACTGTTATTGCTGCATATGAGGAGCTTGCATCTCAAGGTTGGATAGAAACAATTCCTGCTAGAGGAACTTTTGTAATGGCATCATTACCTGTCATCAAACCTAAAAACTTTGATCTATCGGTAACCAAATCTAAAACAAAAAATAAAAGTAATTTTTCTTATACCACCAGACCACATCTGGTACGTAGACCTACTAATGTTGCTCAACATTCTATAAAAATTGATGATGGAATACCCGACCACAGGCTAGCTCCTATTGAGGAAATTGCCAAGGTGTATAGAAATATTACCAAGAAAACACATTATCAAGAGTTATTGACTTATGGTTCTATATATGGTAATCTGGACCTTAGAAAAACTCTGGCAACTTTTCTTAATCAAACCAGAGGGTTACGTGTTACTATAGACAATATTTTAATTACACGTGGTAGCCAGATGGGAATCTATTTGGTGAGTCAATTATTACTATCCTCTAAAAATAAGTTTATTGTTGTTGGTAATACAAATTATATGACTGCCGATAATACGTTTGAAGAAGCAGGAGGTAAAATTATATATATTCCTGTAGATAAGGAAGGGTTGGATACTTATGCTCTTAAAAAATTATGTGAAACCAGAAAGATTGATGTTGTATATGTTACTTCTCATCATCATCACCCAACTACTGTAACCCTATCTGCTAAACGGCGTATGCATTTATTACAACTTGCACAACAGTATCATTTTGCTATTATAGAAGATGATTATGATTATGATTTTCATTATAGTAATGCTCCTATCTTGCCACTAGCTAGTAATGATGAGGATGGAAATGTAATTTATATAGGTGGTTTCACCAAGCTTATTGCTCCTTCAATGCGAATTGGATATCTCGTTGCTCCTACTGATTTTGTTGAAGAAGCAGCCAGATTAAGGCGAATTATTGATCGTCAAGGAGATACTATATTAGAACAAACCTTGAGTCAAATGATTACTACAGGAGATATACAAAGACATTGTAGTAAAGTACTTAAAATTTATAAATCTCGTCGAGATCTATTTTGTAAATTACTAGAAGAAAAACTCAACTTTTATTTTGATTTTGAAATTCCTAAAGGTGGTATGGCTGTATGGGTAAAATTGCATACTTCTTATAATTGGGATGATGTTTCTGAGAAAGCTACTGCTATTGGCCTAAACTTAAGTACTAACTGGAGGCGCTATGATAATGATAATTCTGGACATAATGGTATTCGTATGGGATTTGCCTCTCTAAATGAACAAGAAATTCATCAGGCTATTGATAAGCTAGTAAAAGTGTTTGAATTAATTGAACCATAATAGCAGGAATGCTACTATGTATTACCTTTTATATCCTTATTATAATTGTTCTCCTTTTCTAACCAAATTATCATTACAGCACCAAAAGTATATGCAATTATATCCAACCAAGAGAAGGATTTACCTAATATAATAGGAGCTAATGTATACTCTTTCAAGCCCATTATACCAATAATATCAAAATACTGTAAAACCTCGAGCATATAACATACCAAAAGAACTGCTACCACCAGTGGTATTGTTTTTACCTCAAAAAAGCTTTTTACAGCACAATACAACAAAATAACAAATATAGTATCTCCTATATGTGGACGTATTACAACATCATCAATAAAAACAGCAATGATAACTTCTATAAGAAATAAAGATACCGTAAAGGTAAAATATATTTTTTCGAATCTAAACATTATGTATAAAAATTATAATGTATGTTTACTTATAGTTCTATTTCTAAATCATATTTAGACAATAAACCTAATACTCCTGATATATTAAATTTTGCTTTTCTTATTTTGTTTCTTTCAGGGTCGATAATATAATTGATGGCTGACCTAAAATCAGCATTTTCTGCTATTGTAGTATCAAAAATAGCGCCATATAAATCACACTCATTTAATATAGCTCCACTAATATTTGCTGCTGTAAAATCAACTTCTTTTAAACTACAATGATTGAACAATGTATTTTTGAGAGGAAAATCATAAAAAGAAGTATAATCCATATGACAACGATCAAACTCTACTTGAAACAAAAAGTCACTACAGTTACTAAAATTCATTCCTAACATTTTACAAGAGTAAAAAATTACCTCTTGAAAAGATGTCTTTTTATTAAGTGTTTTATTAAAGCTACAAGTATCAAACCTACATTCTAAAAAAGAAACTACAGATATATCTGTATTCGTAAAATCACAGTTAATAAATATACAATTGTCATATTCCTTAGAAGGAAGTTTTTGTTCAGAAAAATCCTTATTTTCAAAAGTCATATCTATAATTGGCTTACTCATATTCATAGGTTAATTGATTCTCCAAAGTGGATTCTTTCTATTATCTCCTGCAAAATACAAAATGATTTGATTTCCATCAGGGTCTTTTAACCTGGTTTCATGCCATAACCAACGCTGATCTGTTGGCATTTGATAGAATTGAATTGCTTTGGTAATAAGACGAGTCACTTCTTGATCTAATTCTTTAATTTCAAAATATATGTATATTCCATCTATAATGGGTGTTTTTTCTACTTGATGAATAGAAAAAGTAGCTCCTCCCTCTTTACATTCAAAACGAGCATAATGAGGTAAAGACTCTACAATAAAGTGTAATCCTAATTTTTTATAGAAAGTAATGGATTTTGAGACATCTAGTGACGGTACTGTAATTTGATTGAGATTCATTTTTTAGTCTTTACAATCTTAACAAAAACTAAGATGTGTTAATTATTATCAATTAAAATCAAATTTATCTATCATTTAGGGCGTTAACAACTTCTTTAACTGTCTTCCTTGCTGTTTTACCAACGCCATAAATCGTAGCAGAGGCAAACCCTGTCCAATTACCATAACCTACCAACCAAAGGTTAGGTTCTTTTATAGAACGAGTATATTGTGTTTTAATACGAGTATTTTCTATAAGCCCTAATGATTGTAAATGATCTAAATTTGCCCTAAATCCTGTACACCAAATCACAACATCAAAAGATTCTTTACTATCATCCTCCCAAATAACACCATGTTTATAAAATGATTTAAAAGGGCGTTTGGCTTGTAGTACATTTCTATCTCTAGCCCCTTTTACGCTTTCTACAACAACAATATTGCTTAAAGAAGTTTTGATAACATTATCTGTATTCTCTTTGGTATCACCTAGAAACTTTTGGGTAGCAACATTAAATAAATAACGGCCATCAATATCATCGGGCAAAAAAGACGGAGCTTCTAGAGTTACCCATTGAGTTTCTGCTATTTTTGAAACTTCAGCCAAAATCTGTGCTCCTGAATTTCCTCCTCCTACAATTAATACTTTTTTTCTTATGAAATCGTTGGTATTCTTATAATGTATAGAATGTAATTGTTTTCCTTTGAATATATTTTGATTACTATATGCTGGAATAAAAGGTTTTTGAGCTGTTCCTGTAGCACTTACCAAGGTTTTTGAAAAGAACACCCCATTATTTGTTTCTACTTTGAACCTTCCATTCATTTTGACAACATTGGTTACTTTTATATTTCTTTTTATCGGGATATTATATCTTGATTCATATAATTGGAGATAATTAATAAATTCATCTTTAGTTGGGTATTCATTTTTACTTTTTGGCATTCTCCAACCCGAAAGTGAGCTATAGTCTGTTGGGGAAAATAGTTTTAGGTTATCCCATGTTTGTTGCCAAGAACCACCTGCCCCATTCTGATCATCCAAAATGAGGTACACTAACTTATGACGGCGTAAAAAATAAGCAACCGAAAGTCCTGCTTGCCCGCCTCCTATTATAAGTGTATCATAAATTTGTGCCTGCTTATTACTCAAACGAATTTATTTTGTTGTAGTCTAGAATAGTCATCATAAACAAAGATAAAAATAGATTTTCCATTCAAGAAATTTCAATAGCATAGATTCTAATAAATAGTTCTTTATCTATTTTTTGCATACTTTAATATACCCCTTCAGACTATTGTTGAACTTAAAAGCATTTACTCGCCCTTTTGATGAATAATATAGTGTATGTTTTTGAACCTTATATCATACAAAATGAACTAAATGTTCTGTCTCTCCTTCTATATAAAATACTAGTAAATAAAAACCTAACCGATGTGCCTTTTCTGGGAGATGATCTAAATCTTTTTTCTTTGAATTAAACTTTTTATTGTAATAATCTCAATTCCTTTAACTTTACTAGAGTCATTATTAGGTTTAAAATAAGCACTTGGTATTTTTGCTAACATGTTTTCATAAAATGAGAAAGTATACTAATATAAACAATAAAAGCCCATCAATATGATGAGCTTTTAAAATTAAACTTGAAAGTATATGTATTAAATAACTTTTACGTTTACTGCATTTAATCCTTTGTTTCCTTCTTTTAGATCAAACTCAACTTCATCGCCTTCACGAATTTCATCTATTAATCCAGAAATGTGTACAAAGTGATCTTTGTTAGCACCTTCTTCAGTGATAAAACCAAAACCTTTAGCGTCATTGAAGAATTTTACTGTTCCTTTACTCATTGTAATTTAATTAAAATTTATAATACTATTAGTTTTGCAAAGATGGTGCCAATTATTTGATTTATAACAAAATAATCCATTAATTTTTTTAAAAAACTCTTTATTTATACTTTTTTTTATAAAAAAGACTTTTAAATTCTCAGAGAATCAGTGTGTTTACGGTCAAATAACAGAGAAATAACTTCTGAGGTTCTTGTTATATATCACACCCTATTACTTGTCATTATCAATTGATTTTAATAGATTGTAAACCATAAACTAACTTATTTTTTACACTCTTTCATGAAAAACCTAACAAATTACCTACTAATTCTTGCTATGATTTTTATTGCTTCATGTAGTAATGAAGATATAGATACTAATGATTCTGGAAATGGAACCAGTTCTGAAGATTTAGACGAAAACGGATTACCAAAAATTATTTTTGATATACAATTACCTACTATGTCCAATGATCAAGAGTATATTATTGATTTGGCTCGTTGGGATATTCCTAATAATAGAACAGATGCAATTAAAACTACGGCAAATTTACAAGCGGCAATAGATTGGGCTCACCAAGAAGGATATAGTAGAGTTATACTACCTACTGGAGAATATTTGGTAGGGGAAGATGTAAATACTATTTACCAAGGAGGGATAGAAATCTATGAAAATACTGAATTTGTATTCAGCCCAGGTGCTATTTTAGAAATTGACACCAATAATAAATGGAACTATTGTGTTATCAGCCTCAAAGGAGATAATATTATTATTCGAGATGGTACTATAAAAGGTGATAGAGATACACATGTTTTTACACCTCGTGAAAATGATGGAAAAACTGCTCATGATGAAGGTCATGGTATTTGCGTTTGGAATAAAAGTAATCAGGTATTAGTAAAAAACATGATTATTCATAATCTGACAGGAGATGGTTCTTTGGTACTAGATGCAAATGATGTCACTTTTATAGATAATACTATTTATAACAACAGACGACAAGGTATTTCTATAGTTGGAGGTACTCGTATTGAAATAAAGGATAATGAGATACACCATATTAATGGTACAACTCCTCAATTTGGTGTTGATATTGAAGGCCCTGGACGTATAGATGAAGATATATTAATTCATAAAAACTATTTTCATCACAATACTGGTGGTGATATTGTAAATACCAGTGGAGAAAATGTGTATATTCTGGATAATATTATGGAACAGGGTGATGGAAATACTTATGTAGATGGCCCTATAGTAAGTTGGCATAAAACTCATACTATTATTGCTAGAAATACCATTACTATGGATTCTGGATCAGTTAATGGACGATTAGGGTACATTCAATACTCAAGTGGTGGTGATAAAGGGCATAACCGAGCCACTTATGTACATGATAATGTTTGTAATAATTGTGGTATGTATATGTATAAAAGTGCTGATGCAGATGTTCGACGTAATAAATTCCTTGGGTATTTTGTAGCTTTTAGTGATTTTAAAAATGTAGTATTAATTGATAATCTAGTTACTTATTCTCAAGAACATCCTAACTTAAGGTTTTGCTGGTCATATCGTTTTAAAGAAGTTACGGGTTCTGCTAGTGGTAATCTTCTAGAAGATACGCTAGAGGAAATACCTTTATCAGAAACCACAACATACACTATGCAATGTGTACTGGATGGTTGGTAACAACTATTTGATACATATATAAACAAACCTATGTGTTATCTGTAATAAATTTCTCTAGACTAACTTTTATAAATACTTCATTTTGCAAAGTTGTTTAAAAACTTATCTTCGCGCCCATGTGGATGTATTTAGGTCTTTTGACAGCTTTATTTTTAGGATTACACAACTTATGTAAAAAGCATGCAGTACAAGGAAACGAGGTGTTCCCTGTGCTGTTGGGTACAATAGGTTCTGGTTTTTTAATACTACTTCCGGTTTTTATTGGCTCAGTCTATTTCCCTGATTATATTAATAAAATTGGGTTTACTATTACTGATATTTCATGGAAAATTCATGGTTTTATTTTTATAAAATCAATGATTATGGCTGGATCTTGGGTTTTAGCATATCAAGCTTTAAAACATCTACCTATTACGATTGTTACTCCTATACGTTCAGCAGGTCCTTTTTTTACGTTTATAGGTGCGATTTTAATTTATCAGGAAAAGCCTAACTTTTTACAATGGATAGGTTTTTTCCTTATTATTTTTTCTGTATTACTGTATTCTAAAATTGGAAAAAAAGAAGGTATAAATTTTAAAAAGAACAAATGGGTTTTTGCAATTATGGGTGCTACTTTCTTAGGAGCTTCTAGCGGATTGTATGATAAATTCCTGATTCAGAACCTACTATTAAACCCGCAAACATTACAATTTTGGTTTTGTTTCTATACGAGTATAATTCTACTAATCATCTTATCGATTACTTGGTTTCCTAATAAAGAAAAAAGAAAAGCATTTAAATGGAGATGGAGTATTCCTGCTGTTGGAGTTTTATTACAGGCTGCAGATTATTTCTATTATAAAGCACTTCAAGACCCTGATGCATTAATTATGTTGTTATCTGCGATAAAACGAAGTCAGATACTAATTGCAGTTGTCATTGGTGGTCTAGTATTTAAAGAGAAAAATAAACGCAAAAAGTTAATTCCTTTATTGGGTATTATGATGGGTGTATTTCTGATTTTGTATTCTTAATTAAGTATTTATCTCCATTGTAAAAGAGATAAACCTACTCCAAAAGTGGTTTGTTTATGATTATAATCAATAAGACTTTCTCCATATCCGTGAAATAGTTGAGCATGAACTTGCAAATGCCCCAATATTCTAACTGCATAATCCAATGTAACACTCCCTCTACTCTTGCTACCTCCACGCAACGAATGTTTTGCCTGAATACTTACATCATGTCGTCCTCTAGAAAATGCAGATAGTACCTCCATGCGTCCTATGTAATTTTCTATTCCAGGGTTATTATTTTCTATAGGATCTTCTGGAATTCGCCACCATGGACGTAATACTACACTCCAAGAAGGAGTCTCTAATCCTAATTGCATTACAACTCGATTCCAACTTCGAGATAAAGGATTTGATCTTCCATTACTCTCATGGTTAATCCCAATTCCTGCAAATGTGCCATTAATTCCAAAAAACTTGTATGGAGTTGGAAAAACCAACATAACTTCTGGCTCATAATTGGTCTCTCTAAAAGGTCTGGAAATATGAGGGCTATATAATTGCCATCTCGAAGATTGAGTGTATGCCACCCACAAATCTCCACCTATTTTTTTACCGAATAAATTGCGTACTGCTCTGGTCTTAAAACTCAGCTGAAATTTTAATTCTGTATTAAAAAAATCAGAAGGTTCTTCTACAGAATTAAGTAAATTACCGCTCATTGGTTGATTATTCATATCTGATGTATAATTAGCCAATAAGAAATAGACGGGTTTATACGGTATTATTTTGAATAATTTGGTAGAGTTATTGTGGATTTGCCAACGCTCTGTCAAACTTTCGCCAGAATCATCTAGCAATTTTTGTGCATGAATAAACGAGCTGCAAAAAATTACTATAAAGAGAGAAATGAATGTTTTCATAAGTGCAAATTAAGATAAAAACACACAAACAAGTACTAAAAAAGTACTTCTATTCAGTAGTACAAGATGATCTATACTTAGATTTCTCATTTAGAGCTACTCATAGAATAAAAACGCTCTAGTTTATAATTTCTATTATTCGTATCTTTAATTCATGGATTTAGAAAAGATAAAAGTTGAAATAGGTAAGTTATCCATTGAAGATCAGGCTTTATTGGCGGCAGAACTTGAGAAATTGACTTTGAAAGGAAGTCCCGCAGTT
>NZ_PGUB01000115.1:0-12480 GCF_002924285.1 Aquimarina sp. I32.4
GTTGAAACTGTAAAAGGGTTTGAAGAATCACAAGGAGATTTGATCTGTATAAAAGCAAAAAGTGCCAGTATACTGGCAGACAACTTCCCTCATTATGCTTCATATAGCGAGGTAGGCTTATCAGATATCCTGCAAGACACTTTTCAAGGGTATGATCTGGGTAAGTTAGAAACAAACTTTGCGCCTACCAATAGCAGTACTATTCATTATAGTGTACAACATAATGAGAGTGATTTTGCCTATGCAAGTAGATTATCTGCCTATTACAACCAATGGTTTTATTATGATGGTAAACAATTGATCTTTGGTAGACCCTCTACAGAAGAGATAGAATTGTCTTATGGTATTGATCTCAAAGAGTTCAGTATCAATATGGAACCTATGCCAAATAATGCTTCTTATTTTACCAATGATTATATCGCAAATGAACAACATCAGAAAAATAGTAGCGAAGTGAGCATACCATCAGAAGGCTATCATGGCTTTGCAGATAGCAAATCTAGAGAGCTATACAATAAGCAAACACGCATATACAATCCTTTGTATACCGATGCCACTATGAAGCCTCGATTAGATGCTCAGGTAGAAGCCTATACAAAAAGTAGAGCGATACAGCAAATTATAGCAAAAGGCGGTAGTGATAATCCAGGAGTTTGTTTGGGGCAAATCATTAGGATCAATGGTCATGGTAGTTATAGAGTTACCAAAATAGTACATACCAATGTAGAAGGCGGTGTATACAAAAATGAGTTTGAGGCAGTAGATGCCAATTTTGATGCTTATCCTAAGATGGATATCTACAGATTTCCAAAAAGTGAAACACAAACGGCTACTGTAGTAGAGAATTCCGACCCAGATGGATTAGGAAGAATTAGAGTACAATTTGCTTGGCAGAAGCCATTAGGAGAGCGTACACCTTGGTTACGTATGATAACCCCACATGCAGGCGCAGACAAAGGATTTCATTTTATCCCAGAGATTAATGAAGAGGTAATGGTAGGATTTGAAGGTGGTAATGCAGAACGCCCCTTTGTATTAGGTGCTTTGTATAATGGTAGTCAAAATCCATCACCTTGGCAATCACAAAACAATGATGCAAAATTCATAAGGACTAGAAGTGAGCATATGATAAAACTAGATGATAGCAAAGGAGGTGAAATGATTGTAATAAGTGATAAGAGTAGCAATATTATTCAATTTGATACCGTTAAAGGTACAATTACAATCACTGCCCCAGAAAATCTAGTATTGCAATCAAAAAATGTTGAAATCAGAGCGCAAGAAGATATCAAAATCTCAACAGGAAGAAACAAAACAGAACAAATTACAGGAGATTATAAATTGATGGCTTCAAATATTTTGGAGGCGGCATCCAGTGATATGAAAAGTCAGGGAGAGCAAATCATTAGGCAATCTACCAATGATATGAATGTAGCAAGTGTAAATGGCAATGTAAACAAGCAGGCAGAACAAAAGGTAAATAATAATAGCGGAGAACAAGGAAATATCTTTTAAGAAAGTGGGTAAAAAAGGACAAATCATAAAAATAGCCAAAGGCACTATGAGTGATATCGCACAAAACGATATTAATTACTATGCCAAAAATATCAATACCTATGCAGGTATTAGTATTAATGAAACAGGAAAACAAGGAGTTTTCTTTGGAACACCAGAACCAGCACCACCCATAGAAAATCTACAGCAGGATACAGCACAAGACACTGCTGATAATACCCCTTCTGCTTCTGATCAAGCTACTACACCACAAAACGAATCTGGAACAACCAGTACAACGAGTGTAGATGATGAAAAACCAAAGAAGTGTATTATAGAATTTTCTGTAAAAAATAAAGTGATCAATGATGGAACATTTGGTTTTGATACAATCCCATCGAACTATAATACTATTTGCGAATCCAATATTCAAGATTTAGAAAATGAATATAATCCTTTTGAGGTCGAATCAGAACAATATTTTCCTCCTTGGGTAAGTATACGAGTAGGGCAAACCATAATTTTACAATTGAATAAAACTTTTAATAAAAAAGATGAGTATCAAAGTGTAGCTTTTGAAGAACATAACGATTTTTCTTATCGATATATGAAAGGCTCTACCGAGGTTACTGATATGATAGAGGCCAAAGAAGTTCATATAACCTGTAGTGCAAATAACGAGAGCCCAGATGGCACACTGATTAAAGTAAAAGCAGATGGAGCAGATGCAGGAGGGATAAATATATGGTATCCTACACCAAAAACTATTGATCTACAATGGCATTTTGTTGAGATTACTGGAAATGATAAGGATAGAAGCGCTTTAGAAGATAAATTAAAAATAAGACATTTATTAAGTCTTTTAGAAAAAGGATTAAAACCTTCACTGATAGATATTAATGTAACGAATAATGTTGCGACTATTGTGGATATAACAGCAGAAAATGAACGATTAAAAAGAGAAAGGGTTATAAAAAAATCAGATAATCATCATTATATCGAAAGGGAAATGAAACAAGATTTTGTAGCTACCATTCGTCAAAATCACAATGCTCCCAATAACATAGTTACATTGTATCTTGTAAATAGAAGTTGTCTAATTACAGGAGCTATGGGTGAAGAAGGTGGCAGATACCAAGTAGTTGCTGGTTTTTCTCCTACTGGCACAGGAATAGCTTACGGGATCTTAGATGGAGAACAAAAATTACGACATACTGCAATAATGCACGAAGTGATGCATGCCCTTGGTTTAAGACATACTTTTAGTAGGCAAGCAGTTCATACTTTTGCAGATAAAAAAACAAAAAATTATATGGATTATCATGAAACTAAAAAATATACATGGAAATGGCAGTGGGCAAAATTACACACATATCAACATTTACAATAGTTATGAGAATCAAACTTCTATTACTTACTTATATATTAATTAACATTTCTTGTTCTGCACAAAAGAGATTTATTAAAACAAATCAAGCATGTTTATTTGATGATCCAATTTTTCAGATCAAAAAAGAAGAAATGGTTTTTGATAATGAAAAATATGATAGTATTCTTTCTGAAAAAGGATTTATTTATACGGAGTCTGATCGCTATATCTTGGATATTCAATCAAAAACAATATGGCTGACTGATAAAAAAACTCAACTAACTAAAAAAATAAAATACAATAATTCTAACAATATTAAGCATACATATTTTTATATAAGTCACTCAACTAGTACAAAAATCGGAAAAGAATATATTTTCAATGAAACTGGAGAAATAATAGAAACTATTGATTATGAAAAGGGATATAATATCTGTTGGACAGAAGCAATATCAATTTTAAAAAAAATAGCGAGAAAAGATATCAAAAAATACAAAATAGATAAGTTTATTTTGAACAGGGTAGATATTAATGAATTCCCTAATTCAAAACCAAAATGGAGAATTTCGATGGATGGTAATGAAGAATATAGTGATCTCGATAGAAAAATTTATGAAATCGATGGTGTAACAGGGGAGTTTATTAGAGCTTATGAAATAGAAACTATTTATGACGATTAGATATGAAACTACATTTTTATTTATTTCTATTAGTTTTTAGTTCTTGTAATTCAGCAAAAAACTATACTGAAAATAATGAAACTTGTTCCTTTGACAAAGGGATATTTAAGGTTGAAAATAAGGAATTAACCTTAGATATTAATAAATACAAGACAAAGTTAAAAAGAGGGAGGCCTTATTTAGAAAAGGGAAAAGAAGGATACGTTAATAAAATAAGGATTTTAAGTAGTAAGAATATAATATTTGATGTTATTGATGAAAAAAAAGGAATATTAAAAAGTTTACGGTACGATTCAATTGGAAAAATTAAAGATATCACTTTTTTATATGAAAAAGAAAATACACCTATCTTCAAAGAAATAATTTATAAAAATGGAAAAATAACCAAGACAATAGATTATGAAAAAGGATACAACATTTGTTGGGCAGAGGCAATATCTATTCTAAAGAAAATAGCTAAAAAAGACATCAAAAAGTACGATATCAATACATTTTATTTAAGTAGGGTTGATCTTAATGAATTTCCGAACAAAAAACCAAAATGGAGAATTTCGATGGATGGTAATGAAGAATACAGTGATCGTGACACAAAGTTTTATGAAATCGATGGTGTAACAGGAGAGTTTATTAGAGCTTATGAAGTAGAAACTATTTATGACGATTAAATATGAAACTATATTTTTATTTATTTCTATTAGTTTTTAGTTCTTGTGCTTCTCAAGAAAGGTTTTTAAAAAACGATAACATTTGTGAATTTGATAATCCATTTTTAAAAATTAAAGAAGAAGAAAAAGAGTTTAATAAAAAAGAATATGATAGTATTCTTAATATTCAACCTATTTACACTATAGACACAAAAGACTTAGTTACAACAATATCTAAGTATAGAATAAAGAAGAAAAATCTTAAATCTAAGTTTTCCAAGTTTATTGCATATTATCCTAGTGGAAATATCAAATATTATTATAATTATATTGAAAATGTAAATAGTTATCGCCTAAAAATAGGGGAACAAGTTTTTTATAATGAGAATGGTGAAATAGCAAAAACTATTAATCATGAAAGAAACTATACAATTTGTTGGGCAGAAGCTATCGAAATACTAAAAAAAATAGCTAGAAAATATATAAAAAAGAATACTATTGTTGACTTTATGATAAGTAGATCTGAACTGAATGAAAAGCCAAAATGGACAATTTCTATGATAGGAGAAAATGGTGAAGAGTACACAGATCATTATGAAATCGATGGTGTCACGGGAGAATTGATTCGTAAATACAAGATTATTAGAGTCTATGAAGAATAAACTTCTATTACTTACTTATATATTAATTAACATTTCTTGTTCTGCACAAAAGAGATTCATTAAAACAAATCAAACATGTTTATTTGATGATCCAATTTTTCAGATCAAAAAAGAAGAAATGGTTTTTGATAATGAAAAATATGATAGCATTTTAAGCTTAAAAGGAGTTATCATAAAAGACATAGATAATTTTATTTATGAAATACAACCTAATACCTTAGGTATAACCGACAAAAAAAGTAAACTAACAAAATGGGTCAATTACCATGATTCTAATAAAATTGAATCTGTTTCCTTTTTTATAAGAAATTCAACTAGTACAAATATTGGTAAAGAATATCTTTTCAATGAAAAGGGTCAAATAATAGAAACTATTGATTATGAAAAAGGATACAACATTTGTTGGGCAGAGGCAATATCTATTCTAAAGAAAATAGCTAAAAAAGACATCAAAAAGTATGATATCAATACATTTTATTTAAGTAGGGTTGATCTTAATGAATTCCCGAACAAAAAACCAAAATGGAGAATTTCGATGGATGGTAATGAAGAATATAGTGATCTCGATAGAAAAATTTATGAAATCGATGGTGTAACAGGAGAGTTTATTAGAGCTTATGAAATAGAAACTATTTATGATGATTAGATATGAAACTGCATTTTTATCAATTTTTGGTTCTTATTCTGTTTAAAAAAACATAAAAGAATTTAATAAATTTTGGTTGTCTAAAACTTGATAATTACGAAAAGAATCTTAACAGTTATTAAAAAAATGAACAATAAAACCAATACATACTTTGACCATCCTATCAAGAAAAGAGTAGCTGGTACCCAAAAATCTTTTGGGGTAGAGATTATGTATTCGGCAACAAGCAAGATTCAGTATGTAATAGATGTAGCCTATGCAGGATATATAGATGATGATTACCAATGTATCCTTAACAGAAATCAATTCTTTATCAATGGGCAACAACCAAAACGATTACTAGAAGTGCTAGCAGAAAAATGCATGAATAGTATCTATCCCATACAGCTAAAAGTTAGTCCTTTTGGTTTTATACAGGACTTTTTGAATTTTGAGGAGATCCAAAAACGATGGGATAATGCTTTGTTGGAATTAAAAAGAGAATATGATAGTGAGTTTACCGATCAGTATTTTGAACAGATTAGCCAGAACCTATCTAGCAAAGACAGCTTTGTATCCTCTATAGGCAATGATCTAATTTTTTATTTACTCTTTTTTAAGATTCCTGCTCTTTATGAAAAAGCACATATAAAACATAATATGATCTGGAAAATACCAACTGTTGCCTATGCCCCTCCTGTTGAGTTTATAGGAGATCAAAAAATAAATCTTAATGCTCCCAGAGGCATTCATCTAGAATTTGAAGGAAAAGATATCAAAAACAATATCTTATCACTTACCCATTTGATTAACCAAGATGATTATACCGTGATAAAAATAAATGGTACACTCACTACCCCAAATCAAACAAAACAAACAGAGTATAGAATTACCCATCTGGCAGAGCGAGACAAAAAATATGTTGAAAAAGCAGAAGAACCAGAGGTTATTCCTAAAGAAATGATTAAAAAGAAAAAATGGTTTCCTCTTTTAGTTAACCGTATCAAAAAAATATAAAACATGAGTGATGTAGCTGTAGTATGCCAAGGGGCAATGTGTGAATGTAAATATGGATTTACACCCGATAGACTTAAGGTAATAAGTACACATAAAGAATATATAAACGAAACCAATGGTAGTCAAAAGATGATTGCTACCTCTATGGATATTGGGCAACCTTTTGAGGCAAAAACCTTTGGACAATGCAAGTTGCAACCAAGTTCTAGTGGGTATCTGCCATGTGTTCCTAACATTTTACAATGGCAGGATTTTTATGATAAAATAACCGTAAGTAATCAAGGAAAAATTCTTACTGAAGAAAGCAAAGCTACCTGTGCAATTGCTGGAGCTCCTTGTGTAGAAATCACATTTCATGGGCAAACAGCCTCTCCTACACAATCGCAAGCAGATCAGGCAGACGAAGAAATACACAGCCAGCTAAACCCATTGGCTAGACCAAAAGGAACTCTTAAAAAGCCAGCAAAACATACATTAGAAGAACTATAATTAAAAAAGAAAAACCTTGATAATATGGGGACTTATAAAAAGGACATTGTAGCATTTTACGTAGAAGACCCAGAAAACCCTATACAACCAAGAATAGATGGGGATTTTAGTTTTTTTGAAATACAAGTAAACACTAAAGTAAAATTTTGCCTTAAAGTAATAAAAGCCAGTGATCCAAAAGCTACAAAAGAAAATGTATACTGGGTTGCACAAATGCACTCTAAATTTAAAACAAATTCATGGTTAGGCTTTAAAAAAGTTAAAACCAAAAATGGAAAAAAGAGCGAACATAAAATTGAAAATGATCTCCCATTTCATGAATTTTTGAACAGTTTAAACAAAGGGACTAAACATGAACATAAATTTTTAGAAAATGGTAAAAAAAACCCAGACTATCGTAATTTCACTATTACAAACACTAAAGAAATTGGAACAAATTACCTTCCTGCAAATCCTTATGAAGATAGATTTAATAAACGTGACACAAAAGATGGTGCGTATGGAGATTTTAGTTATATCGTAGATACATTAGGAGAAGGGATATGGCTAGAAGGTATTAATTATCTTCCTGAATTTAGATCACAAGGAGCCTTTATCATTGCTGTAGCAGAACCACAGATTCTATCTTTTTGTGTAGAAAAAAGAACAATCGCTGAAGCTAAAGTCAAAAAGAATCCTATAAAAACAGAAGATACAACAGAGGTAGCATCAGAGTTGATCTATGGAGACATGTTGGATTTACATTTACGATTACATAATGTACTTGATTATACTGCACATGTAGAGATATTTTGTGATGACAAAAGCATGAATGAGAAAAACATAAAAAAAATCATATTACCCAAAGACAAAGAAAATCCATCTATGGATTATAATTTGGATATCATTGATGAATTAAAGGTTGACCTAAGGTGGGCAGAGAAATCAGATCATGATGAAGGAGAAGATACAGAAGATTCCTTAAAAGAATTTACACTAAAGTTAACACTAACTCCTACAAAAAAGTCTGATGAAAATAAAGCTATTAATGCAACACCAGACAATCGCCCTACATTAACAAGAGAAGTAACATTTACAATTAATTACAAAGGAGATTTTAGTCCAGATTTACAAGAGAAGAAATATGTTACACAAATTATAAAGGTAAAACAACCACCTTTAATAACTCAATCATACGAGCAGTGTAAATATACTAGCTTGACTCTTACCATAGGAGATCAAAAACCTTTTACTCTTTTGAAGGAAGAAGAAAATGGGGCACTAACTGACGAATGCTCTGATAATAAAACAGCGGTATACGAGCTGGTTGCAGGAAATGTAGACAATAAAACCCCAGTAACCATTGATATTGATGCTGATGTCTCGACCTGTGAGGATAGCACTCTAAGGCATCAAAACAATACTTTCAATATAGAAAATATTGTTCCTCTAGAATATAAAAAGGGATCAGGAATATGGGAGTCTATAAAAAACAAGAATATCTTTCCAGAAGTTCAGCCCTATAACCAAGATGGGAAAATAACAGAACGCCAACTGAAATTTTATGCTGCATACCCTTATCAAGCATGGAGTGAAGACACATTTTTATTTAAATACCTTACTTGGCAAATAGATCCTGTAGAACTATATATAGGTGTTCGTAGTTGTAGATATGAGCGTACTCCATCTATTTATATACACCCTGATATGGTATGGGCGTTACATTTTAATTATGGAGTAAAAAAAGAAGATATTTTATATTTTCAGAACAAAGAAGTAGGCTTAGTATCGGGCTATGCTAACTATATGGATTACATAAAAGATGCCGTTTTATGGATATACGAACCTTTTAAAGAATTTTTTGATTATTTTTTTCCTAAAGGAAATCAAGAAAAATTAGAAGAGCTTGTCGAAGAACTTGGGCTAGATGATGATAGAACCTATGCCAGATTAGGACTACATGTTGGCTATGATGGTGATAAAGAAATAGATTATACTATCATTACTAGGTATAAAGCCTATATGTATTACTTAATCTATCAAATGGTTATGATTTCGCTTGCTGTAGACTTACTGATTCTTTGGCTAACCAGAGGAAGGGCATTACAAGGCAAAGCACTCAAATTACAACGAGTTCTTAAGAAAGTAAAGAAAACAAAAGAAAGAGTCGAAAAAGCAACAGGTCTAGAGTTTGCTATATTGTACCCAAAAATCAATGCTAATGCGGGGATTTATAGAATACCTCAAGAAAAAGGAAATATTGCAACAATTATAGAAGCTACAATACAGGCAAAACCATTGATAGGTTTAAATGTAAAATACGAATATGATTTTAATGAAAAAAAAGGTGTAAGTCTAATTGACAATAATGGAAAAGAACATAAAATAAAAAAGTTTAAAAGATTAAAAGAACTTAAGGCATCTTTTTCTTTGAGAGGGGAAATAAATACGGATATCAATATTAAATACAATACTTATTCTGGTAAATTTACTACTAATGAAAATGGAGTACAACAAGAACTTGAAAAAGGAGCTATACTCAAAAATGAAACAGCAATAAAAGGTACATTTGAAATATCTGGAGAAGGCGAATTTCCTGTTACATTTGGATCAAACCCCATTACGTTGAATTTTTCTATATCAACTAATACTAATACAGGATTTCGGGAAGCAAAGATTTTTGGAGTAGATGATATTGGACCATTCTTTCAGGTACAATTTACAGTAGATGCATTTAAAGTTGAAATTGACACAGAAGTTGTGTTAAAAAAAGGAAGAGCTACTTTGTTTGATATCAAAAAAGCATTTTTAGAAATTTTCGGGATTGAGACAGAGGAACCTGATTTTCCTTGGATGGTTTGGGAGGAACAAAAAATTCTATTACCAAAAATGTATTTATTTGATCCATTAAGACAATATAATGACAAAATTAAACAACCATGATAAACTACTTTAAAATCTGTTCCCTTTTTATAATAATTACCTGTACCGCATGTTCACAAACAAAAAATCAAAAAAGAATAGATGAAATGGCTATAAAAATTGATACTTATACAAACTCCATACTTAAAAATGTGAAACATTATCCAGATGAACCTGTATATCTGATAAGTGTCTCTGGTCCAGATATATATTATGAAACTAAAATAAATGACATTATAATTAAACAAAGCTATACTAATAACGAAGGGTCTTTTCCTATTAAATTATTTAGCAATGTAAATAATGTGTTTAATCAAGATGGTAAACAAAAAGTATCGTTTACTCTATATCCTGCTGTAAATAAAACCTTTCAGAATAATGATTGGGTTGAAATATCAATAGAAAGTAGAAATCAATTTGGTGATGATAAAACAATTTTCACCTTTGAACCGCCAATGAAAGATGATGGAGAAACCTCTGAGCATATTGGTTTAGAAAGTTATTCTGGTGAATTTGAATTTGAGGCATCAATACCTTATGAGAAACAAATTAATTGGGTCGACTCAGAAAACCTACAAAACAGAAAAAATATAGAAAAAGAAGTAGTTGAAGCTTATAAAGAAGTTATGCGCTTATATGCAGAAGGGGATTTAGACAATTTATTAGAGTTATATAAACCTATTTTTCAAGATGAAGCCCAATCTGTATATGCTACTAAAGAAAAAAAAACGAGGCTATACAAATTAAATTGGGAACGCTTACATCCATTTTTTTATAAATCAAAGCCTAACCTAGTCAAAGACTATGAATTAAAATTTTATGCGGATGGAAAGCTTGTAACTTTGGAGAAGAAAAAAGATTCATCACGAGCTTACAATGAAAGTGCGTTGTCTATAATATACGATAAAGATTTCGATAAGTTTCCCGATGGTCTTTCAAGAAAAAATAGAGATGTGGTAATGTTTAATGAAGGTACTACTCCAAAAATGGAGATGGAGTTATTTTTATTATTCCATAAACCAAGAGGATCAAAAACTTTAAAACTAGCAACCGATATTTTTAGAAAGGAAAAACTATTAAACGGAAAGGATTAATGATATTTGGTAATCGTATATTTCGGCATGAGAGAATTCTTTTTATGATGATTCTTGTTTTTTGTACTGCATGTTCACAAACAAAGGAGAAAAAAAACCTAGAAGAAATGACTATGAGAATTGATACTTACATAAATACCATATTAAAAAATGTAAAGCACCCTACCGATGAAGAAGTTTATTTTTTATCAACAAGAGCTACAAAATCGACTTACAATATACAAATTAACGATATACCTGTTGAACAATCTTTTGGATATCAAAAAGATAATAGACAACGGATTTTCCAAGATTTTCATAGTATCAATAGCACGTTAAACAGTAACGGTGAACAAAAAGTAGACATTAGTATATACCCATACAATAGAGATACGTTTCAATCCAATGATAGAATCAAAATTATTATTGAAAAAATGGATAAATCAGGCAATTTAAATGATTATTTTGAGTTCAAACCAAAGATGTTAGAAGATGGTGAAACTCCAGAATATGTGGGTAAATCGGAATACAAAGGAAGCTTTATGTTTGAAGCAAAATTACCTTACCAAAAGGAAATAGATTGGTTTAGTTCTGAAAATCTAATAGATCAAAAAAATATTGAACAAGAAGTAGTTGAAGCTTATAAAGAAGTTATGCGCTTATATGCAGAAGGAGATATGGAAACACTTTTAGAACTCTATAAATCTATCTTTCAAGCAGAAGCACAATCTGTATATGCTACAAAAGAAAAACAGCATAGGCTAAATTATAAATTAAATATAAAGCGTATACATCCATTTTTTTATAAGTCAAAGCCTAACCTAGTCAAAGACTATGAATTAAAATTTTATGCGGATGGAAAGCTTGTAACTCTGGAGAAGAAAAAAGATTCATCACGAGCTTACAATGAAAGTGCACTATCTATAACATACGATAAAGATTTTGATAAATTTCCAGATGGTCTAGATGTTAGTGTAAAACATCTGGAAATGTTTGAAGAAGGTACTACTCCAAAAATGGAGATGGAGTTATACCTATTTTTTTACAAACCAAAAGGATCAAAAACTTTAAAACTAGCAACCGATATTTTTAGAGAGGAAAAATTGCTGAATTCTATAGATTAATTGTATTCTTTTTAAAATTCGATAAAACTGTTAGAAATGAAGTTTGGCAAATTAAAACAAATCGCATTACTTATTTTTTTATTATCACTAACCTCTTGTTTTGACCCCTATAAAACAAGAGTAATCTTTTAAATTTGGATTATTAATTATGCTACTCTATTTTTCATTAAAATTAAGTGTTTGTCTTTGTTCCATTTTTCCATAGGAGTTATTCTTCCCAATAGTCCATGATGCCTTACGTTGTTATAGAAAACCACATATCTTTTTAGTATTTGTTGAATCTCTCCAAATGTTCTATACTCAAATCGTTGAAAGACTTCTTTTTTAAGTATTCCATGATAAGCTTCTACATGTGCATTTTCCTCTGGTGTAGCAACATGAGTAAACTCTTGACTTACCCCT
>NZ_PGUB01000116.1:0-12477 GCF_002924285.1 Aquimarina sp. I32.4
GTCATAAGTAACTTTTAAACCAGCCTCTCCCTGATGGTCAAACTTCTTTCTCCAACTATAAAAAGTGCCAGTGCTAACTCCATACTTACGACAAGCTTCTACGATACCAATCTCTTCCGAAGTAGCTAGTATTTCTAACTTCTGGTCTAAAGTCCATTTCTTGTATTTCATATCTCAAATGTATTAGTTTGAAATTTAAAAGAACACTCCGAACTTATTGGGGGCTAAACTAACAAAGATTCCGATTAAAGGAATTAGTAAAATTATAGTAGGTATGTAAAAATACATTCCTTTTAAAGCTTTTAAATAGTTTCTTAATCCACTTCCAGTTTCCGAAACAAAATTCCAATAAACTGAGGTTTCAATATTTCCGTGGATTAGCCTAAAAATAAATAAGGATAAGATCAACAGCTTTACTGTCAAAATCAGATAATTATTTCTTATATATTTTGAAATCAATTTCATAATGTGCTGTAACGTTAGACAGTCTGATGTTTGATAAAATGTAGTAGCCTGCATATAGAGGCTATTGACATTTTAGTCTTTGTTGTTACCAATTTTTACTTATTTATCTCTGAAATATTGTAAGATGAACCGCATCCCCGTTTTGTAATTAGAATAAAAATACTGTTATTTTTTATAAGATTTGTTACAGGGAACTATTTTAAAAATTTATTAATAGGCATAAATAATTAGCCTCCCGTTGTATATTTTGATGCTCTTGAGTTCTAGAATCTATTAATTTAGTCTCTATCTTTTAGTTAATTAGAGTATAGGATGTTAGTGAAAAACTTCGGTATCCAGTGTTTGTTATTCGGTATTCCTTTAATTTTTACATTTAGTAATGAGAAAACCTCAGAATTTGGTATTCATAAAAATATCTTTTTGATTTACTTGAGGTACATACATTTTTTGTCGTAATCAATAACTGCTTTTCCTTTTTTTAAAATATCTGCACCGATGATGCCGTCTACTGGTTCTGCCTGATGGTTTATTAATGCAGTGTTAACATGAGTAAGATCGAATAATACGAGAGGAATCTTTTTTCTAGACCACTTTCCTATCTGAATTGTGTTTTTCTTTGATAATTGTGTGAGCATGTCTGTTGCACCAGCTCCCGCTGCTTTTACATCACTATCTTGAGTAAATAATGAAAATTTTTCTACTGCTTCAAATCCCACACACGAGTTGGATGCTCCTGTGTCTACAATAAAATTGCCTTCGATACCATTTAGTACTGCTTTGACTTCAAAATGACTTGTCTTGGTAACAACCAATCTGATTCTATTGTATTCTTTTTGAACTAAAAATTTACGGAGTGTACTCATGTTTTGTTTTGAAGAAACTTTGGTAAAAATAGTATAATTAATATGAATAAAACAATACCGATTATATACCACAGATAGTTTGGTGGGTTATCTGGGTTTATTTTGCCATAATATACAAATGAAGCCCAGTGATAAGGGGATTTTTTTATGTTTGAGATGCCTTCTGCATCTAGGTATTCTAGTTTTGCCCGATGTAGTGCTGTTGATGTGGAAATAGAAGAATTTAGATTTTTATAAAAATTATCCATTAATACAGAGGTGGTTTTATCATTTACTTTCCATAGCGAAAAAAGTAAGTTTTCTACTCCTGCATATTGAAACCCTCTAGCGATACTGATAGGACCTTCGCCCTTTGCTATTTTACCAACACCTGTGTCACAAGCGCTCAATACAATGAGATCTGTGTCTAATTGTAATGCATAAAGTTGGTTAACCAGTACATTTTGATCTCTAAATTGTATAGTTGCGGGTTTAGAAAAATCTCCTGAGGCGGCATGTGTAGATAGGTGAATAATGGAATGATCTTTTGTTTTTTCAAGAAAATGAGCATAGGTAGCTTGTTCTTTTTCTAGAAACTCTCCGTTGTAGAGTTGTTGTAGTGATTTGCTTTCTGATAAAGAAAAAGATAATTCTAGGGGTGTATTCTCAAAGACGGGGAATATGCCTAGCACTGTTTTGTTTGGATTGTTTGTAGAAACAGATGTCAGATATTTATTTGCCGAAATAGCATAGCTTACTTTGGTTGATTTTACTAAAAAAGGCATTTTAGCAAAATTTATAGTAGTCGTATTTTTTTGTAATAAGGATTCAAAAGGAACAAAAGACAAAGGTCCATCAGGAATGATGAGTAGTTTTTTTGTGTTTACAGGGATTTGTAATGCGCAGAACGTTTGATATGCATTTTTTGTAAACTCAGAGACCTTATTTGTAATGGTTGAAGCAGTATCAAAATAATGAATATACTTCTTAATGGTTTTCTTGAAAAGTGCTACGTTTTTTATTTTTTTGATGCTAAAAGAATCAGCGGCGATTTCAAATTGATACACATTTTTATCGCCATAAAAATATTCGATCAAAGTAGTATGGTCTTTTTTTAGTTTTTTTTGAAGAGCAACAACAGATAGCTGCTTTTTTGTAGCAAGTATATCAGGGTACTTATGATGTAAATTTTTTATGGTTTCCTGAAGGGCTATTGTTTTTATATTGTAAGATGTCTCCCATTTTTGAATATGAGAAATGTTTGCATCTCTTCCTTTTAGTTTTTCTTTTATAAGTAGGGTTTTATAATATATAAGCTCTTTATAAAGAAGAGTTTTTGCTGTTACCAAAGAGTCATTTTTATAATTTGATAGTACTTTTTTTGATAGCATTGCCTTACTTACTATAGAGGCTTTGGTATTCTCTGCGGCTTGTAATGCTTGCCAGCCATATTTTTCTTCTTTTGTAGATTGATATAAAGAAAAGAGAAGATCTATATATGTTTCTGTTCTGTTACGATTTTGGCCATGTTGAATAATTCTGGTATCCTGTAATGGGTAGAGGGCGTTGAGTTTATAATTTACCAGAAAAGCCAAGTCAATGGCTGTTATTGCTTTGAGTGGTTGTTTTGTTTGTTGGTATATATGTGCCTGTATGTCTAGAGTTTGTAGTAATACCTTGTCTGCAATGAGTTGCTCTGCATCAGGTAGTTTATTTTTTTTTGTGTATCGCGGTAGGAGAGCGGTGTAAATGTCATAGATGTTTTTCTGTGCCTCTGTAAATTTGGATTGAGATAATAGTAGGTCAATATAAACCAATTGCCATTTAGCAATATCTCTTGGTGTGGTGGTAGTGTCTTTTTGTAATTGCAATTTTGCTTTCAGAATATAATCTCTGGCTTTCAGAAAATTGTTTTTTTCTAGGGCAGTAGCAGCAAGTATTTGGTATGCATTTACTTGATTGCTGTCTATAGCAATTACTTTTTTTGCGTAGCTTTTGGCTTTGTTATAATTGCCAGTATTAAGGTAATTTGTAGCTATATTGGTCAATAAATTAAGGTTTTTAGGGTCGATAGTAAGACCTTTATTGAGTAGCTTAATTGATTTTGAATATGTTGCTAGATTGTTGTAGACTATAGAAAGATTGGTGATTGCAGAGATTATCTTGGGGGTGCTTTCTGATTGTTCTGCTAGATATAAGTAATTTTTGATAGTGGTTTCTGCTTTAGGTAAATCTCCTGTTTTTGTGTAGATATTGCCAAGAGGTTGTAAACAGTTTTCTATGATATCATAATTTGTTACGTTTCTTTTGTGATAGGTTGTCCAGGCTTTTTCATAATGAAAAATAGCTCTCTTGGTGTAGCCAAATTTGTTGTGGTAATATCCTAGATTACAATGTGTGATAACCCAAGCTACAAACTCTGTTTGAGTAGTGAGCTGGTTTTCTTTTGCTAAAATTTTTGAACTCAGCTCTAGAAGGGTAGTGTTTGTTGGTTCTTGCAAAAAATAATCCAGTTGATCGTATAGAAATTTAGAGGTTGTTGTCTCTTTTTGAGCGATCAATGTGTGGAAGCTACCAACTACAAAAATAGATAGCCAGAGGTAGAATTTAAAATTTCCAAATCCCATAGCACTGAATTTGAGAAGTTGGAGAATCGAAATTATATACATATCGAATTCCCAGACTGGGGCCAAGTCTTACGGTTCCAAAATTGAGCCCTACAAAAATACCTGTTTGCAGATTAGTAAAATCCTCTTTGATCTCTTTTGCTTCTTGAGTATCTATATCTTGATTTCTGATGATTTCTACCCCAGGATCATTTCTAAATACCATAAAGCTTTCTCTTGTTGTGTTTTGATTGTTTTTACTGGTGATATCGGCTTTTAACTGTATACCTGCACCCATTGCAAAAAAGTTATTGATATTATATCGGTATGAGGCAGGAATCGCATAGATAGAAATATTGTTATAAGTATTAGACTCAGAATATCTAATTAAGTTCTCGGTACCATTTGGCTGAATGGTACTAGTCTCAAAATTTCGCAATTGATCATACGACGATGCTGATGCCATTAATTCTGCTTGATAATATCCTCTGTATGATTTGAAAGGGGATATTGTGGCACCAACAAAATATTCTTTTTGATTATCGAGCGTGGGTACTATTATATACCCAGCTTTTGCACCTATAGAGATGCCAGGCATAAAACGTGTTGTTGCATAATTGGTAATAATAGGGTCATTTTTATCAAAATAGATCGCAGTACGGCTCTGGGTCTTTTTTTTATGAAATTTTTTGCCAAATTTCATAGAGTAGCGCACATACCCCTTGGTAGAATCTATCTCTGATACATTTTTTTGTAGACTCCCAGGAAGATAGATTCTATTGAATTGAAAAATAATTTTGTCCTTTTTTAGGATCGTATCCAGACAACTATAGTTGACTTCTTTTTCTTTTGGGCAAATAGGGCATTCAGGATACATGCCTTCGATTTGTAGGGTAGATTTATCAAACATTTCGGGAGTATCTACTTCTAGTTTTATGGTGTTGGCTGGTCCCTCGCCATTATTTTGAAAGCGAACCCTGAATTTTAAACGCTTGAATCGTAAAAATCTATAGTTCATCAACCAACCGTTGGAGGACATTTTGTTTGGGTCATGAGAGGTAATAATCTCCATTTCTGTATCCTTTACGGTATGATTATCATAATTGACATCAGGTACATAGATACTTCGTAAAGTAACAATAGCACTGGTGTCTTTTATCATTTCTGGAGTGGTTTTTAGAGTTCTGAAAATAGTACGTTCTTCATTGGGCTTCATGTTATCAAATGATATCACTTGATAATTGCGGTATAGCGCTTTAGACTCTTCTAGAGTAAGTGGTAGGTTCTTTCTTTTGGTAGTGTCTTGTGCAAATAACGTTCTGTTGTGTAAGATACTGTTTGAAGAAGAGGCGAGCAAAGTGTGGTCATCATTCTCTGAACGTATTTGTGATATGATCTGCATAGGAATAATATGCTCATTATGGTGCATTCTGGTATCTTCTATGGTAAAATTGTCATTCTTGAATTGAGTATCATTATAAAAAAGATATAATTTTCCGTTAGAAACATAATTATTGGTGTTTTTATAACTAGTGATAAATACCATTTCCTGATCTGGGATAGGCTCTCGATTTCGTTTTAAGATTAAATTCTCTTCTTCTTCAAAAGGAGAATTTGGTGCAATAGAAGCTTCATCATTATTAGTTGTTATAGTTACAGATTTGGGACGACTTGCAGGAGGTTTGCCATTGTCATAATTATTGGTTGCCCAAAGTCTGGCGGTGTATGTGCCAGATGAGGTATATTGATGCTCAGGATTTTCTTTGAAACTATAATTACCGTCTCCGTATTCCCAAAAATAGGTGTAAAAAGCTTTTGGAGCTCCTGCAATCTGATTTAAAGGAGGCATTTTGGAGGTGTACTTTACCTGAGAGCCATTGATCTCATAAGATATAGGAGCAACTCTAGGTATGGTGTCGTTTGTGAGGATTTGAGCAAAACCCGAAAAAGGTAGAAGTATACTGTAATACAAGACTATAAGTTCTCTCATGATTCATGATTAGTGGTGGCTAAATATAAGTAATACCATTTTAACTTTGAAATAGCACTAATAAACTATTTATTTTTTACCTTAAATAATTAGAAAATAAATTCAATTTCTATACACACCATTTCAAAGTTAAAAAGGTGTGAAAGTTAAATTTTCAGTCTGATGAAAAATATTCCGGAAGAATAATCTCCCGGAATATGAACTGAAATTTGCTGTAACCCCCATTACCTATATTCGCATATTTCAGATTTTACTTTTTATATTATTATATCAACAGCTTTGGTTTTTTGTTACCCTGTATCATAAAACTTTTATAAATTAGAGACTTCTATAAATTACTTATGGCAAATACCAAGATACATGCTGATCAGAAATATATTGAAGCTCTTTTGAGGAATGATACCCTTGTGCTTACCGAGATGTACAAAAAATTTGCACCAAAAGTCATTGGATACATAAAAAAGAATAGCGGTGATGAGCCTGTAGCACAGGATATAATTCAAGAAGTCTTGATTACAATTTATAAGCAAGCAAAAGAAAAGGGATTACAGCTTACCTGTCCGTTTGATGCTTATTTCTTTTTACTATGTAAACGTAGATGGCTGAATGAACTTAAAAAAAATACTGATTCTTTGGTAACAATTAATGAAGAGATTGTATCTATAAGTGATGAGAGTATTCATTTTGTAGAAGAAACAGAGATTTTTAATGCTAAACATGAGCTTTATAGTGAGATGTTTGATGAATTAGGGAAAGCATGTAAAGAGTTATTAAAAGCAAGTTTTACTATAAAATCAATGGAGGAAGTAGCTTCAAAATTGGGGCAATCCTATGGGTATGTTCGTAAAAAGAAATCCTTGTGTATTGGCAAGTTGACGCAGCTTATTCAAAACTCTCCTAAGTTCAATCAAATAAAGAAATTGTTATGACCCCAGAAGAGAAATATGAGTTATTTGATAAGTATTGCAGTAATGAGCTCTCTGAGCAAGAACAGCAGCTAGTAAAACAATTGATGCAAGAGGATGTTTCTTTTGCAGATGAGTTGCTATTGTATCAAGAGGTAAATACGCACCTTCAAACACGTTTTGACGTTGATCATGAACAAAGAGAGTTAGAAAGTAACCTGAATAAAATTAGAAATTCATATAACAATACAATTTCATCAGAAAAAAATACTAGGATTATAAGGATACCTGCATGGGCGTATGCTGTTGCTGCCAGTGTAGTGATTGCTTTTGGAGTATATTTCTTTGATCAAAAAAATCCCGTTTATCAAGATTTTGCAAATATACCAGAGTTATCCATTGCAGAAAGAGGAAGTATGGAGGAGGATAGTAAAAATGCAGAAAATGCCTTCAACTCAAAAAAATATCAATTGGCAGAAGGGTATCTTTTGTCATTGCTATCAAAAGATAAAAAAAATACCAAATATCAGTTTTACCTTGGAATTACTTTGTTAGAGCAAGGCAAGCATGCAAAGGCGACAGATGTTTTTAAACAACTATACCTTGGAGATTCGGTATTTAAATATAAAGCGATATGGCTTGAGGCACTAAACCAATTGAAGCAAAAGAAGTACGATAAGACGATAGAATTATTAAAAACTGTACCAGAAGAGGCAGAAGATTATGAACAAGCTCAACAATTGCTGAGTGCTTTATCGTAAAACTGCTACTATCTTTTCTAATATAAAATGATATTATAATAATCGCATGCTAAATTTATTATTTTTGCGGCATGATACTTACTGATACCCATACCCATATTTATAGTGATGCCTTTGATGAGGATCAGGGAGAAATGATGCAACGCGCAATAGATAATGGAGTACAACGTTTTTTTGTTCCTGCAATTGATTCTGCATATACCCAGTCTATGTATGCTATAGAATCAAAATATCCCGAGAATGTTTTTTTGATGATGGGGTTGCACCCTACGCATGTCAAAGAGAATTATAAAGAAGAACTGTTGCATGTAGAAGAGGAATTAGAAAAACGTTTTGATAAAAATTCTGATACAAAGTTTTATGCAATTGGAGAGGTCGGTATCGATCTATATTGGGATACGACATCATTAGAAATACAAAAAGAAGCTTTTTTGCATCAAATTAGATTAGCAAAAAAATATAAATTACCTATTGTAATACATTGTCGAGAAGCTTTTGATGAGGTTTTTGAAGTGTTGGAGTCAGAAAAGGGAGATGATTTGTTTGGGATTTTTCATTGTTTTACAGGAACCATAGAAGATGCTCATCGAGCTATAGGTTATAATATGAAATTAGGTATAGGCGGTGTTGTTACTTTTAAGAATGGTAAGATAGATACTTTTTTGGATCAGATATCATTAGATCATATTGTTTTAGAAACTGATGCCCCTTATTTGGCTCCCACCCCTTATAGAGGTAAACGTAATGAGAGTTCGTATCTAATTAATGTTCTCGAAAAACTCGTTGATATATATCAAAAACCAATAGAAGAATTGGCTGCAATTACAACTCGTAACTCTAAAGATATATTCGGGGTTTAAGTAAACTCAATGTGATTTAAATTTCGTTCATTTGCTGTATGAATATTTCACCAAACATACTACTTATATATACAGGAGGGACCATTGGTATGGTAAAGGATTTTAAAACTGGAGCCTTGGTTGCGTTTGATTTTGATGAACTGTTATTAAATATCCCAGAACTCAAACAATTGGATTGTAGTATTGATACGATTAGTTTTGAGAAACCCATTGATTCTTCAGATATGAATGTAGATCAATGGACAGAACTTGGGGGTATTATTAATGATGCTTATAATGATTATGACGGGTTTGTTGTTCTACATGGTAGTGATACTATGTCATATACTGCATCTGCAATTAGTTTTATGTTTGAGAATCTGGCAAAACCTATCATTTTTACAGGGTCTCAATTACCCATTGGGGATCTTAGAACAGATGCAAAAGAAAACCTGATTACAGCAGTGCAGATATCTGCATTGCAAAAAAAAGGAAAACCAGTAATTACAGAAGTAGGACTTTATTTTGAGTATAAGTTACTAAGAGCAAATAGAACCACAAAAGTAAATGCAGAACATTTTGAGGCATTTCAATCCCTTAATTATCCATTTTTAGTAGAATCAGGAGTTCATCTTAAAATTAATAGCGCATATGTATTGCCTGTCAATAGGCGAAAAAAATTGGTGTATCATACTCATTTTAATAATAATATTATTGTAGTCAAAATGTTCCCAGGGATTAATGAGCATATTTTGAAGAGTATTTTTTCATTAGAAACTATTGAAGGAGTTATTTTGGAGACGTATGGAGCAGGCAATACAACCACAAAAAAGTGGTTTATTACTATGGTTTCTGATCTAGTAAAAAAGGGTGTTCCTGTGGTCAATGTAACTCAATGTATAGGAGGAAGTGTCGAAATGGGGAAATATGATACCAGTATTGGTCTCAAAAAAGCAGGTGTTATCTCAGGAAAAGATATGACTACAGAGGCAGCAGTGGCAAAATTGATGTATTTGTTGGGCGAAAATTTGCCCCTTAAGGTGCTCAAAACCATCTATGAAACTTCTATTCGAGGGGAAATCTCAGAAAATTAACGCCTCAAATTTCACACTTTAACATTTTTTTTGTTATTTGCTCATCCTTAATTTTATTGGGGAAACTTAGAGAGGTGGCCGAGTGGTCGAAGGCGCACGCCTGGAAAGTGTGTATACGTCAAAAGCGTATCGAGGGTTCGAATCCCTTCCTCTCTGCATTATTATCAAATTTTTAATAGAATATATATTATTTTTATATCTTTAACCCTTTAACTAATTAAAATTAAGAATCAGCGCAATGAAAAGATTATTTTCTATTCTGGCAATCGCAGCAGTAATGACTTTTGGAAACTTACAAGCATCTACTGCACCTGCCCAGTTATTAACGGCAAATGTGCAATTATTAATTGCTCCTATAACTAATACAACAACAGCTCAAGAAGAAACGGTATCAGAGAAGCCATCTGAAGACATATCATTTCATCAGAATCTCAAAAAACGTTTTATTCAAGGGGGACCTGTATTTATGGGTATCGTACTTATATGTTTGATTTTGGGTCTTGCGATCGCAATCGAAAGAATTATCTTTTTAAATCTTTCTACAACAAATACTAAGAAATTACAACAAAACGTAGAGGATGCTCTAAACAGTGGTGGAGTTGAAGCAGCAAAAGAAGTTTGTAGAAATACAAAAGGACCTGTTGCATCAATATACTATCAAGGTCTTGAGAGAGCAGACGAAAGTATTGACGCAGCAGAAAAAGCAGTTGTGGCATACGGTGGTGTTCAAATGGGACAATTAGAGAAAAATGTATCATGGGTATCATTATTTATCGCTCTAGCTCCAATGCTTGGATTTATGGGTACAGTAATCGGGATGATTACAGCATTTGATAAAATTGAAGCAGCTGATGATATGCAACCATCTCTTGTAGCAGGAGGTATTAAGGTAGCACTTCTTACAACTGTATTTGGTCTTATTGTTGCAATTATACTTCAAATATTTTATAATTATATCGTGGCTAAAATCGATAGAATTGTAAACGACATGGAAGATGCTTCTATTGCTTTAATCGATATTCTTGTAGATTACAAGAGAAAGAAATAATCGATGTTCCTAAAAAAATCTGAAGTATAAGATTTTTTAGTTTACACTTTTATGTAATTCAAGGATTCGTGAATGTGCGATCCAAATAAAAAAATAGTCACATGAAAATTTCAAAAATATTATCATATGTCGTAATGGCTATAGGTATTTTAGGAGCAGTTTTATTGTTCCTGATGAGTAATAGCTTTGACGATATTATGGAAAAATATGGTATTACAGAAACCAAAGACCTTGTTAGAGAAGGTGGTTCTGTAGAGATACTAAACGAAGCTACATCACTGGTAACTCCATTATACACACTTACACTTGTTGTTTTTATAGGTATAGCAGTAGTTACATTGATTGCCGTTTTTTCTGCCTTAGCAAAAAATCCATCTAGCCTTAAAAATACAGCAATAGGAATCGTAGCTTTCCTTGTTGTAGGGCTTATTGCATATTTTATAGCAGAAGGAGTAGAAACACCATTAAGAGATGGAGAGATAATAACCGCAGGTGAATCCAAATGGGTTGGTGCTGGTTTATATACATTTTATTTCTTGGCTGCTACCGCGGTTGGATTGATGTTCTTCTCTGGAGTTAAAAAACTAATTAAGTAAGAATATGGCAAGAAGAGCAGCACCAGAAGTAAATGCAGGATCTATGGCGGATATTGCCTTCTTACTTCTTATATTTTTCCTGGTTACTACCACGATCGAAACAGATACAGGTATTAGCCGTAAGCTTCCTCCACCACAAGAGGAGGATGTAATTCCGCCAGTTCTTAAACAAAAAAATATTTTTGTTGTAGAGCTTAATAAGAATAATGATCTATTGGTAGAAGAATCTCCTATGGAATTAAAAGACCTTCGAGAAGCTGCTATTAAGTTTTTAGATAATGGAGGTGGAGCAGGAGCAGAAGCATGTAGATACTGTCAAGGGTCTAAAGATCCTTCGTCGTCTGACAATCCAACGAAAGCTGTAATCTCTTTAAATAACAACAGAGAAACTAATTATGCTACTTATATTGCAGTTCAGAATGAGCTAGTAGCAGCGTATACTACGTTGCGTAATAGAGAAGCACAACGTATTTACGGTAAAACTTTTGAGCAAATGGAGAAAGATTTTGATGACGTAAATTTCTCTGGAAGCAAGTCTAAGCTTAAAGAGGATATTAAGAAAATACAAGCTTTGTATCCAGAAAAACTTTCAGAAGCAGAACCAAAAAAATAATAACATAAAACAGAATTCTTATGTCTAAGTTTAAAAAGAAAAAGAGTGGTGAATTACCTCCCGTTTCTACGGCGTCATTACCAGATATTGTATTTATGTTATTGTTTTTCTTTATGGTTGCAACAGTGATGCGTAAGAATACATTAATGATAGATAACAAATTACCAGTTGCGGATCAAATAGAAAAATTAGATAAGAAAAACTTGGTAATGTATATTTATGCTGGTAAACCTAGTTCAAGATACCGCTCTAGTGCAGGTAATCAGGCTAGAATACAGCTTAATGATAAATTCGCTGATGTAAGTGAAGTCAAAGCGTTTGTTTTGGCGGAAAGAGCAGCTAGAAGAGAAGAAGAAATACCTTTTCTTATTACAGCCCTAAAAATAGATGGTAAAACTAATATGGGTCTAGTTGGTGATATCAAAAAAGAATTAAGACAAGTTCAGGCATTAAAGATTAATTATACGACCAAATCTGGTAGTGCTACTGATAACTTTAAATAATTTAATTACCAGTATATAAAATATCTAAGTATGATATTGTGAATCCTGCTCCTTCTTGGAGCAGGATTTTTTTTGTTTATCCAATAACTATTCTGGGGTAGACTTCTGAATATAAAAAGGCTCTAGTTTATAATTGCGTTGATATTAGTTTTTGATATTGTGCTTCGATATTTCTGTAATTCTTTATAGCGTTAACATCTAGGACAGTTTTTTGT
>NZ_PGUB01000117.1:0-12201 GCF_002924285.1 Aquimarina sp. I32.4
AGAAAGTATGAGTAATGAACTTATAAAATCTATAGTAAGTAATCATCACTACTTAGACGCATTTATGCGAAGTTAATATCCGTAAATTGTATAATTATGATTTAAAGCTATTGAAAAAGAATACATTCCTTCTAAAATGGAAATCTCCCATAACAAAACAACAAACCTCATAAGAAAACTTATGAGGTTTGGCAATTTATTACAATAAATTTCAGCCTAGGCTGAAATCATTAGTATATAATATTAGTTATTAAGTGCTTCTGCACCACCAACAATCTCGAGGATCTCATTGGTAATAGAAGCCTGTCGTGCCTTGTTATAAGATAGCTTAAGTGCATCTCTAAGCTCTGTAGCATTATCTGTAGCTTTATGCATTGCTGTCATACGTGCTCCATGTTCTGATGCAAATGAATCACGAATAGCCTTATACAATTGTGTTTTTAGCGACTTTGGAATCAATTCTTCTACAATCTCTTCTTTTGAAGGTTCAAAAACATAATCCAAGTTTACCTCTTGATCACTTTCTACAGGAACAATTGGCAAAAATTGTTCTGTAGTTACATCTTGAGAGGCTGCATTTCTAAACTTATTGTAAACAACTACAATCTTATCATACGAGCCTTTGGTAAAATGCTCCATCAATTCTTCTGCTATTGTAGCAACATTAGCAAAGGTAAGATCGTCATATAACTCACTTTTATTTGCAATTACTGTATGTGTTTTTGATACAACGTCATTCACTTTTTTACCAATGGTAACAAAATCAACTTGTTTACCCGCATACTGATTTTCATACAGCTCTCTTACACCTTTAACAATATTGGTGTTAAAAGCACCTGCTAAACCACGATTAGAAGCAACAGCTACTACAAGCACCTTATTTACCTCACGTTGTTCTGCATATACACTTGCACTATCACCATCTAGTGAAGCACTCAGATTTTGCAACAATTCTGTAAGTTTATCTGCATAAGGTCTCATTGCAGTAATTGCCGACTGCGCTTTATTCAACTTTGCGGCAGATACCATTTTCATAGCACTGGTAATCTGCATTGTTGAAGATACAGAGGTAATTCTACTACGTAATTCTTTTAAGTTTGCCATTGTTTATAATATTGAGTATTGAGTAATAAGTAGTGTGCTACTATGTAAACTCATACTTTTCTAATATTAAACTCTTGAAGCTATGTATTTGTAAGGTATACTCACCAATACAACTTACTTCTTATTAATTTTTATATTTTGCTGAAATTTCTTTACAAGCTGAGATTAACACATCAATAACTTCATCAGTTAATTTTCCAGCTTTCAAAGTGTTTAGAGTATCTCTATGCTTTGCATTTAGGTATTCTATATAATCACTTTCAAATTCCTTTATTTTATTCACAGGAACATCTCTAAGCAAGTTTTTTGATCCCGCATAGATGATTGCAATTTGATCTTCTACAGTATAAGGATCATTCTGTGCTTGTTTTAGGATTTCTACGTTTCGTTTTCCTTTTTCAATCACATTCAATGTTGCCGCATCAAGATCAGAACCAAACTTAGCAAATGCTTCTAATTCACGAAACTGTGCTTGATCTAATTTTAATGTTCCAGCTACTTTTTTCATCGATTTAATCTGTGCAGAACCACCCACACGTGATACAGAGATACCCACATTAATTGCAGGACGTACTCCAGAGTTAAATAAATCTGATGTTAAAAATATCTGACCATCTGTAATAGATATTACATTGGTAGGAATATATGCAGATACATCTCCTGCTTGTGTTTCAATAATTGGCAATGCAGTCAATGATCCACCACCTTTTACTTTAGATTTCAAAGAATCAGGAAGGTCATTCATATCTTTTGCAATTGTATCATCTGCAATTACTTTTGCAGAACGCTCTAATAATCTAGAGTGAAGATAGAAAACATCTCCTGGGTATGCCTCACGACCTGGTGGACGACGTAATAAAAGTGATACTTCACGATATGCTACTGCTTGTTTTGATAAATCATCATAGATAATCAATGCAGGACGTCCTGTATCACGGAAATATTCTCCAATTGCTGCACCAGCAAACGGAGCATATACTTGCATTGGTGCAGGATCTGAAGCATTGGCCGCTACAATTGTTGTATACGCCATTGCACCTTTCTCCTCCAATACTTTTGCTATTAATGCTACTGTAGATGCTTTTTGCCCTATTGCAACATAGATACAATATACAGGTTCCCCTGCATCATAAAATTCTTTCTGATTTAGAATAGTATCAATACAAACGGTTGTTTTACCAGTTTGACGGTCACCGATCACTAATTCACGCTGTCCTCTACCAACTGGCACCATTGCATCAATAGACTTAATACCCGTTTGTAATGGCTCTGTTACTGGCTGACGAAAAACTACTCCTGGAGCTTTACGTTCTAATGGCATTTCAAAAGTTTCACCTTCGATTGCACCTTTACCGTCGATAGGGCTACCTAATGTGTCCACTACTCGGCCTACGATTCCTTCTCCAACATTGATCGATGCGATACGCTGTGTACGTTTTACTATTGCACCCTCTCTAACTTCTGTTGAAGAACCTAAAAGTACTACCCCAACATTATCTTCTTCAAGGTTAAGAACTATACCTTCTAAACCAGATTCAAATTGTACTAATTCTCCGTATTGAGCATTAGACAATCCGTATACTCTGGCGATACCATCACCTATTTGTAATACAGTACCTACTTCTTCTAGTGAAGCCGTAGCTTCAAATCCAGATAATTGTTGTTTTAATATTGCTGATACTTCAGCAGGATTCACTTCTGCCATTTTATAATAGTTTGAAAGAAAGAGCTTGAACACTCTTTCTCATATTATTAAATTTATATTTTAAAACGTATGTATTTAATTACTTAATTCTCTTCTTAAGTTTGTAAGCTTATTTGCGATACTAGCATTGTATTGCAAATCACCAACTCGTAGAATAAATCCACCAATGATGCTTTCGTCTACTACATTCTCAATAGTAGCTTCATTACCTGTAAGCTCTTTTATCTTAGCTAAAACTTTTGAATTCATCTCCTCATCCAAAGGTATTGCTGTCGTAACTTTTGCTTTTTGAGTATTATTAAGTTGATCGTGTAAAATAGTATATTGTTTTGCTACTTCTGCCAATATAGCTACTCTCTTATTATCAATTAATACATCAAAAAGTTTTTTCGTAATCTCGTTGGTATTTTTAAAAATCTCTTGCAATGAAGCAAGTTTGATTTCATTCTTGATCAACGGACTACTTAATACCATTCTGAGTTCAGCGCTATCACCAACTGTAGTGATAATACCTTGCATATCCTTCTGAACATCATCGGCTATATTTTTATCTTGAGCCAAACTCAAGACTGCCTTAGCATAACGTATTGCTGCTCTACTCATTTAGTTTAGTTTAAAGTAACATCTTCTAACATAGTTTCAACCAATTGTAATTGCTTGTCTTTGCCAGATAATTCTTTTCTTACTACTTTCTCTGCAATTTCAACAGAAAGGCCTGCCACCTGATTCTTAAGATCTACTATTGCTGCTTTTTTCTCACTAGCAATAGTTGCTTGTGCTTGCGCAACAATTTTATCAGCTTCGGCTTGCGCTTCTACTTTTGCATCAGTAATCATATTTTCTTTAAGCTCTCTAGCTTCTTTAAGCATGCCATCACGTTCTGCTCTTGCTTCATTTAGGATTCTTTCATTATCCGCCTGAAGGTTTTGCATTTCTTTCTTAGCTTCTGCTGCTGCATCCAATGCTCCTTGAATTCCATCCTCACGGTCTTGTAGACTATTTAAAATAGGTTTCCAAGCAAATTTTCTCATTAATAAAATAAGAATCAATAAGATGATTGCCTGCATAAAAAACAATCCGGGAGAAAAATCATTTAATAACTGATCCATTGTGTCTAATTATTATCTTTTATATATTCTTGCTTAATTACTTATAAACATTTCCTGCAACCAACCGTTGCAGGAAAATGTTTGTTTTGTCTAGGATTACTTTCCTAAGATTAATGCTCCAAAAGCCAAACCTTCTAAAAGTGCTCCGATGATAATCATCGCAGTTTGAATCTTTCCAGCTGCTTCTGGTTGACGAGCAATACCTTCCATTGCTTTTCCACCAATTTGACCTAATCCGATTCCTCCTCCGATTACGATTAATCCTGCTCCAATTAAATTGTACATACTATTGATTTATATAATTAAACAAATTCTTTTTCTATATTAATGGTGATCATGGTCTGCCACAGCCATACCTATAAACAACGATGATAACATTGTAAAGATAAAGGCTTGCAAAAACGCTACTAATATTTCTATAACAGAGATAAACAATGTTAATATCAAAGAAATACCTGTTGATCCTACTACACCAAACTGAGCTTTTAACAAAATCATCAATCCTATCAGGCTCATCACTACAAAGTGCCCTGCTGTAATATTAGCAAAAAGACGAATCAATAATGAGAAAGGTTTGGTTAACATCCCTAAGATTTCAATTGGCATTAAAATAATTTTCATTGGCACAGGTACTCCTGGCATCCAGAAAATATGTTTCCAATATTCTTTATTACCGCTAAACTGCACAATAAAGAATGTAAACAACGCCAAGCATACTGTTACCGCAATATTACCCGTAACATTAAAACCTAGTGGTGTTAACCCTAACAGATTCAAAATCCAAATAAAGAAAAATACAGTCAACAAAAAGCCCATATATTTTCTATATTTCTTTTCTCCAATATTAGGTCTTGCAATTTCATCTCTTACATAAATAACTAATGGCTCTAAAACTCTTGCAAACCCAGAAGGGATTGGTCCTTTTTTATACCCTCTAGCCAATGCAGAGAATAATAACAACATAAGCAAACCAGCAAACAGCATCCCTACTACACTTTTTGTAATAGAAAAGTCTAATGGTTTTGCATTTGTTGGATGATCATGATCATCTAATGTAATTGTACCTTGGGCATCAGTTTTATAAACTTTACCGTGGTATAACTTATAATAGCTACCTCCTGCTTCTGCAACGCTTTCTCCATGGTGAAATTCTGAAGACATAAATGTCTTAATTCCTCCATCCCACAAAATAACTGGAAGCGGAAACCCATAATGGGTTCCTGTTTCTCCGTTTGTGTAAAAAATAAAATCGTGAGAATCTTGTAAGTGATGCCTAATATAAGCGTCAATTTCTTCTTTGGTATCAATAGGATTACCCTTTGATTTATGTTGCTCATCACCTGATGAAGCCCATACTACCGTACCTGTAAACATAAGCAGCAATATCATTGCGTACTTGAGAGATCTTTGAAATACTTTCATTTCCTAAATTCTGATGTTTTTATATGCCGTCTGAATTTGGGTGCAAAAGTACATTATTAATTAGTAATAATCGTATAGAGTTTTAGTTTTTTTCTGTTTTTATAGGAATGTCTATAATGATGGTGATTTATCAGAAAATATTTTAAGTAGTCTAGAGACAACATAAACCAAAACAATGGAGTAAATTATATATAAAACAAGAAAAATCAATCGACTAGGCATTGATTTTGGGTCATCTAGCCATCCTAGCTTATATATAAACAATCCTGCGATAATCATTTTTGCCATTAATAATCCTAAAAAAACAAATCCAGTATTTTTGGGACTAATTTTATAAACTATCAATGAAGACCCGTAAACGAAGAGGGTTGCTATGAGTAGAAACAAATGTTGCTTGTGAATAAAACTCTTAAAAGAGGCTTCAATATAACTTGCAATAACAAAATTATGGATGCAATATAAAATAATACTTGTAGCAATTAGAATTGCTAAGGGTTTGATAACTGTTTTATATACCATTGAATAATAACAATAAAATGTAGGTTATGGCAAAGATACTATTTTGCATAACCTACACTTATTATTTAGATTCTTTTATTACTTGCCAAATCACTGATGTTATTGCCAAAAAAACGGCACCCATACCTACCCATTTGCTATAGAATGGTACTTGATGTCCTAATTTTTCGTCTAGATAGATTCCAAGATAATGCCCACCAACTATGATAGCCATCATTTGGATTCCTATTGTGGTGAATTTAGCAAATTTTCTAAGCTGATTTCCCCTGTCCTTGCGCTGTTTGCGGTTGTCCTGTTTTTTGCTCACTAGGCTTACTCAAAGATTTCACACCACCTTTCATAGAACAAGATGCATTAAAGTTTGCTCCTGGCTCAACGGCTAGTTTACCTACGGTAACTTCACCTTCTATATGTGCTGTTGGTTTTAAAGATAGTGTATTTGATACATTAAGATTACCAGAAAATTTACCTTCAAAGTCAGCATCAGAGCATTCTAATGTTCCTTGTATAAATCCAGATCTCCCAACAACTACTTTACCCGTTGTCTTAAATGTTCCTTCTATGGTACCTTCTATCCTAAAACCTCCTTCAGAGATTATATCACCTACGATCTTGGTTCCTTCTGAAATTTTGTTTTGATTACGAGAGAAATCGGCTGAACTACCTTGGTCTCTTCCTTTTTTGTTGTCTGAAAACATAATATAGTTATTATATTAAAGGGGGTTAATTTATTCTGTTTCTTCTATTTCAAGTCCTTTTTGATCATAGTCTTTCAGGTTCTTATGGATCTGAACTATCCTATAATTTGGCGAAGCAATCGTAAAATAGGAGTTCTCTACTTTTTCATAGTATTTCTTTTTTCTATCCCATTTTGTTAAATCTACTCCTCTGGTATCTTCTGTCTTACCAAGTGACAGCAACTCTCCCAATCCTTCTGCTACCAATCTACTACCATTTGTATGTACAACTACAAATTGCTCGTCTTTAGTATATATATCTAGCGAAACTTTCATTTTATCATATCTCAATTCTTTAATAATTGCTTCGATATTTTCTTTTAAAGCTTGCGCTTGATTCTCTCCAAAGGTAGAGAATGTATACACTAATTTATGATTATCTAACTCATCTGTAGCGGTCAAAAACACATTGTCTTGTATTTGAGGGATCGTGATTTGATAAATCATCTGTGCTTTTTTACCCTCAGGACTTTGGGGGTAATTTAGCGACACATAATTGAGAGCTTCTTTATAAGCCTCAAATCCTCTATACCTTCCTATTGCTTGTGCTTTCAACAGTTCAAATTTTGGTAAATAATCTTCATCTCCTCCAAACTTTATAATCATTCTATCACTATCTCTTATAACAGATGCATACTGTTGATTCTGAAAATCTCTATACAATTTATTATATATAGATTTTGAACTATTCTTATCATCTTCTAATTCTTGATTGGGGTTCTGAAGGATTTTTGCATACCTAGACTCTGCATGGTTATTCATAATATCCTGCATATATCCATTAGATTTCATGGTATTACCTTGTAAAACATAAATCTTATATAGATTGTATTTTGAAGGAACGATCAAACGCTCTTCAGGATCATTTTTTAGTAACCCTTCAAATTTATCGATAGCCAAATCATATTCCTGAAACTTTTCTTTATAAATCACCCCTAATTGATAGTATGCAAAGTTGCGATCAGTCTTTAGACTATCAAGGATAACTGGATCAGATGGTAATTGAGCTATATATGTCTGGGGATCAAATGCAGGATCTTTGTCTATAGAATATTCTTCTTTCTTTTTCTCTTCTACTGTAGAAACAGCACTTGGGTTTGCAATACTCGAAACCCTCCAATTGTCTTGCAACTCACGATTACCGTATGTTCTTTTAAAAGCTGTTTTACCATAAGCCACTATGGTTTGATTATAAAAATAAAAAGTTCCTTCTCCTGCATTGGGCCCTTTGGTCGCGGTTGTAAAACCTGACCCTGGCTGTCTATATCGTTGTTCTGCAGGTAATTCCCCTTTTATTCTGGCTATCTCTGCCGCTTTTTCAGCCTCAATAGCCTTACTTTTGAGCTTATCTGTATATGCCGCATAATAGACTGTTCTCTCTTCTGGGGTCATTGCCACAACAGTAAGAACACTATCATTGGTTCTGGCAATCCCTTCATATAAAATAACATCCTCGAGATTATCTCGTTTTTTCTTTAATACCCTATATTTTTTTGAATTTACTACCATCCTCTGTAGTGTACTATCATAGTATGCACCAGAAACGGCGTATTCTTTTCTATCAAAACTTATGTCTCCTAGTGTATAATAGTTGATTGACTCCAGATACTTGTCTGTAGATTTTGTACGCAATGATTTATTGTAATACTCTATTGCCAAGTCAGTAGAATCCAAGGTTTTGAAGTAGACTGCTTTTTGATTGTATATTTTATCTAGAAACGGTCTGTTTTCTCTATTTTTTTCTAGATCTGTCAATAATTCTAGAAATTCTTCTTTATTGCCATTGTCGTAATTAAAATTTCGTGCCTTGGCCATATAGGCATTCATCATATATTTTCTGGGTGTCCTACGGTTTAAATCTATAACCTGATCAAAGGCATAGTTTGCGCTGTCTTTGTACCCTAATTCATTGAGCAGTTGCCCTTTTATATATAGATACCTACCTCTTTCTTCATTTTTTTTAGTATGTACCGCGGCTTTGGTAATATAGGTAACAGCAGTATCTTTTTTTTCTATGTTTATATATGCTTGAGCTATCATTGCAACCGCATCTGCATAATCCTGAGGTTTCATAAACTCCTGCTCTATCATTCTGTTTAAATCCTCTATAGCCTTATCATTATTATCCAAACGAAGATTTGTTTTGGCTCTCCAAACTTTGGCATGATTGATTGTATTACTGGTAGGATACTTATAAAGAATATAATTAAATGCCTCTAGGGCAGGAACAAAACGTTGCTCAAAATAGCGGGCTTTACCTAATAATAAAAAAGCTTCATCAATTTTAGGATTACGCTCCTTATTATCAATAAGCATACTATGCCTTTGTATTGCCTTTACTGCTTTTTCTTCTGCTCTGTCAAAATTTTGATTTAGAACTTCATTAGGGAGCCTTACATCCTCACTTACAATCATACGTTCTACTGGTAGTAACTCCCAAAAGTTATCATTGTATGATTGAATGATGTCTTCTTTACCTTTATCAAAGGCCAAACGCCCATTATATAAGGTATTATTTTTTGTGGTAAGATCATGCCATGCACGATTTACAAACTTATTTTTCTTACGAGAACAAGCCAACCCTACAATAACTAAAAGTAACACTAAGGAGATTTGTGATATTTTTTTTCCCAAACCAGATATTTTTATAAGTGTGATAACTAAAAAACTAGCTTTTTAGTGTGTTTACTTTGCATAAAAACAGAATATACAGGGTAAAAATACATTTCTTTCAGTAAAAAACGGGTTATTAACATATTTTTCTATGTGTAATTATTGTTTTCAGGAGTATTGTTTGACTTATTAACAATAGAAACATCTTTTTTATACCATTCTAATTGCTATTTCCACTTAAAAATTTATTATACCTAATTAAATCTAAAACTTAGAGGGAGCTATTCTTGTGTTGCAAATATTTATGCTACTTATAGAACTGACAGAGAATATCAGTTTTGTGGTGGAATGGAAATTCCCACCAATGAATATCGTGATGTTTTTACTGGTTTTCTGTAGGGTGCAAATAGATAAAGCATATAACACAATCACGAGAATCTAAATAATGTTATCAAAGAAAATAATTTGTTATATGTCACGTTATTTAGAAAATCGCAATTATTCCCTTTACACCAAAATTATGTTTTAGAAAATCTACTCCATAATTTGGGATTATATAAATATTATTTGATAACTTCATTGTCATATTTATTTACACAAATCAATTAGACTCACACCTTGAGTGTCTATAAATGTTTAAGGTAAAACCTCTTAAAACTCTTATTATGAAATCAAAATTGTTAATACTAGGGAAAGTACTTAACAAAAAACAACAGCAAAGCATTACTGGTGCTGCTCATAGGCCTTGTACCAGTCACAGGGATTGCTCTGGCTGACAAGGATGTTGTTATGCTGCAGAGTTATGCTTTTTGGATTCTTATCCTGGCCTACAACCTGACGGCACTTGCTGGAGTTAATCATGTAATACTATTTATATTTTGACCACAGCAGTAGCATTCTCTTTTTTTTGTACCTACTTCAAAACGAAAATAGTTTAAAACAATTAGGGTGTCGAACTCATTTTTTCTATACCCTACTCTGTCTATATACCATGAATCATTCATTTTTTTTCTCATGAAGTGATTTCTATTGCTTTGATTTCAGTAAAAAACAGATAGAAACCTCATCTTTGGTTTCCATTTTTGAGGGCAAAATTTATATTTTACTCTCTAATTTTACTATAAAATCAAGCTACTTTTATTGCATTTACTATTTTTGGCAAAAATTAAAGAAATAAGACCTTTGACAATCAATCAAGGGAGTTGTTTAACTTCATGATTTGATGATTCAAATCTAATATTTTAGAAAAATTACAATGTCAGATTTCCATAAACTATCTATCAGTAATATCATTAGAGAAACCTCTCTTGCAGTCTCAATAACCTTTGATGTTCCGCAGGCGTTAAAAGACACCTACTCCTTTACCGCAGGGCAATACATCACTATAAAGACAGAGGTGCAAGGAAAAGAAGTAAGAAGGGCCTACTCTATTTGTAGTGCTCCCCAATGTGATACCCTCAAAGTAACAGTAAAAGAAATACCCAACGGGACTTTTTCTACCATTGCTAATAATGAATTAAAAGAAGGGGATATACTAGAGGTACACCCACCTCAAGGTAATTTTTTGCTCACAACCAATTCCCAAGCACAAAAAACCTATGGGGCCTTTACTGCAGGTAGTGGGATTACCCCAATAATGAGTATGATAAAAGCTGTTTTAAAACAAGAATCCAATAGTCGCTTTATATTGGTATATGGTAATAAGACACCACAAGAAACTATTTTTTATAAAGAACTATCAAAATTACAACAAGATTATACTGACCGTTTATTTATAGAATTTGTTTATAGTAGAAGCCACGAGGATAATGCTCATTTTGGAAGAATAGAAAAGTCAACCATAAATTATATCATAAAAAACAAATATAAAGATCTTTCCTTCTCCTCATTTTACCTTTGTGGTCCTGAGGAAATGATCGATACTGTTTCTTCTATACTATCCGAAAATGGCACTCCAAAAGAAGACATTCATTTTGAATTATTTACCAGTAGTGCAGAAACCGTAGAAATAGAGACCAATCTAGATGGTAAATCCAATATAACCATATTGGTGGATGATGAGGAATTCTGTTTTACCATGGATCAGAAAAAAACCATTTTAGATGCCGCTCTAGAAGAGGATATCGATGCTCCTTATTCCTGCCAAGGAGGCGTTTGTAGTTCTTGTATTTGTAAAATTACGATTGGTACTGCTGTGATGGAAAAAAACAGTATTCTCACCGATACTGAAATTGCAGAAGGATTCGTTTTAGCATGTATGGCACACCCTACTACTGCAACTATTACTGTTGATTTTGATGATGTATAAACAATTCTAGAGTATCGAAATCTCTCACAGGGGTTCGCTTGGAGTTGCTACCTTTATTCGGACAGATATTTAAGACGGTTTATGTTTAAATAAATATCTTAGAAAAATGAAAAAACGATTTTATAGTAAAGAATTTAAATCAGAAGCTGTTCAATTAAGCTATCAGCGAGAAAACATAAAAGAATTAGCCAATGAATTAGGGGTTAAAGTTGATAGGATTTATCGTTGGCGTAAGTTAGATAGTGAAGATGGAGTTTCTAAAAAGGCTTCTAAATCGCCTTCACAAATAGATAATCAGGAAGTAACACAATTTACGGATAAATTTTTCGTATATTTAAAGAATGGGTAAGCATATATTATTAGAAGTAAAAGAATCCTCAAGTCATTTACGGAATTTAATCAGAAAAGAGACTAATCCTAAAAATGTATTACGACTACAATCTTTGTTACATATTAGAGAATCAAGCTTTTCTACACAATCAGCCTTGGCAGAACATTTAGGATATCACGTTCGTAGTATGGAACTTTGGCTCAAGTTATATAAAGAAGGAGGTTTATTCGCCATGCTTTTGAATTCAAAAGAAAAACAGCAGCGCAAGCGAATCATTACTCCAGCTGTACACGATGGATTATCAAAACGACTTAATAATCCAGAGCAAGGTTTCCATAGTTACGTAAAATTAG
>NZ_PGUB01000118.1:0-12185 GCF_002924285.1 Aquimarina sp. I32.4
AACACAGGATAAACAGAAGTGGTTCTGGACGGAAATTCGTGAAATTCAGAAAAGTAAAGACTACTAGACCTTTTGAGGCAACAGGCAAAAAAAATTTCCCAAGCGGTAATAATGACGTAATTTAGGGTAATAAATCTACCGAATTGCAAAATAATCGTTAAACGAATAGTGTTTTTATACCTGTTTTTGAGGATGATTTTCAAAAAAGAGTAAGCGAATTTGGTACTCAATTCTATAATTGATGTCCGTATGGTAGACTTTCAAGCGTGATTTTTTTTGAAAGCAATTTGGTTTTAAAAGCTATTAAAATGAAAAAAATCAGAAAACATGTTGCAGGGATTGATATTGGTGCAAAAAAGTTATTTGTGAGCATCGAAAATACTTCTGTAAAAATCTTTGATACATTTACCGAAGATTTAGAGTTGTTGGGTGCTTATTTGGTAAGCCACAAAATAGTAACAGTTGCTATGGAAGCTACAGGTGTTTATTGGGTAATTTTGTATGATATTTTGGTAGCTCACGGATTAGATGTTTGGTTAGTGGATGGCAGAAGCACAAAACAAGTACCTGGTAGAAAAACAGATGTCAAAGATTGCCAATGGATACAACAATTGCATAGTTACGGATTGTTGAACAGATGTTTTATCCCCGATAATTTAGTGCAAGAGCTACGCACTTACCAACGCTTAAGAGAAGACCACATCCGTAGCAGTGCCATGCATATCAGCCACATGCAAAAAGCATTGATTTTAATGAATATCCGCTTAAAAGAAGTTATTAGCCAAATTCAAGGTGCAAGTGGCATGCGTATAGTTCGGGCAATATTACAAGGAGAAAGAGATGCAGAAAAACTAACCTCATTATGTGATTCAAGAATTTTAAAAACAAAAAAGGAGTTAGTGATAAAATCGTTAAAAGGACATTATAGTGACTCAGGGTTGTTTAGTTTACAACAAGCAGTAAACTGTTATGATTTTTACCAGCAGCAAATAGCACACTGTGATAAAAAACTAGAGCAGGTTCTAGACAAAATGCATCGAAAAGAAAATCCACCAAAGCAACAAAAAGGCAGTACGCCAAGAAAAGCTATTCGTCACCACAAACCAGATATAGAAAATATGGGGAATCATTTGCTTGGTATTTTTAAAGGAAAGGACGCTACTGTTTTGCCAGGGATTACAGATTATAATTGGATGCAACTATTATCAGAAATCGGTACAGATTTAGAGAAATGGAAAACAGCAAAACATTTTACTTCATGGTTAGGTCTAGCACCAAAACAGCATAATTCTGGGAAGAGAAACCGTAACTATAAATCAAAAGGAACTCCTAAAGCAGGTTTGATATTTAAACAGGCTGCGGTAGGGTTGCTCAATAGTAAGCATATTGCATTAGGTGCATTTGGCAGAAAAATACGTTCTAAAAAAGGTGGACTCGTTGCTATAAAAGCAGTAGCAAGAAAATTGGCAGAACTCTATTGGAAATTATTTGTAAAAGGGTTGGATTATGTAGAAAATGGTATTAAAAAATATCAAGAAAAAATGCTGGTAAATAAAAAACGATCTGTTGCAAGGATGGCTAAAGAACTTGGATTAGAAGTTATAGTATCAACTACATAAAGCGCTAAAATACAAAAAGATAAACAAGACGTCAATGGTAGGAAAATGCACATGTAGAAGCTTATCATGGAATACTTAAAAAAGAAGTCTTTCAACGATTTGAGTATAGAACATTTGGAGAGATTCAACAAATACTAAAAAGATATGTGGTTTTCTATAACAACGTAAGGCATCATGGACTATTGGGAAGAATAACTCCTATGGAAAAATGGAACAAAGACAAACACTTAATTTTAATGAAAAATAGAGTAGCATAATTAATAATCCAAATTTAAAAGATTACTCTTGTTTTATAGGGGTCAAAACACATAGATTAGTTCAATTTATTTATTTTAGAACTAATTTTTTTAAAATCTTTCGGTTTTATATTAAATGACATCTTGGTATGGTCTTGATAAATTAGATTTCCATTTTTACCATTTACAATGTTTATTATTTTATTATAGTTTACCTGATTCCACATTAGGTAATAGAAATCTTCTTTTTGGTTAAGGATTTTTTCTTCGAGGGTATTGTATTCAACTATTTCATATTTATATGGGTATTCTTTCATTAATTTTTCTAATTCAGGATTCTTTTTTTCTAATCCAAAAAGGGCATTATATCCATATAATAGGCTGGAATCTATATATAAAGTATGATCTTTTAAGTTCTTTAGCTCAGGAAAAACATGGTCGTAATAAATATCAATAGACTTTTTGTTTTTTAAACTTTTATTGACTAGTTGTAGGTAGTTCTTTAAATATCCTAATTTGAAATTGATTAAATTTCCAACAATAACTTCTTCTTCAGCAGAGGGCATTACTACTTGTTGTCTCATTTTAATATCTGGTGTAAAATAGATTGCTCCTACTCTGGATGACCACCAGACGTTTTCTTTCTTTTTCTTCTTAACTTTATCAATAATGCTAAAATCTAAAAAGATAAAAGAATACGATTTCTCCATCCCTAATTGTGTAGTTTCTTCAATTTCTATAAATTCAAAACTAGCCAAAGCATCATCAACTTTTAAGTCATTTGCAGTAAAGTCATCTTTATAAACTACTTTATAGGGTGTTATATCCCAAACTTGATCCAGGATATGTTCATAAGATGATTTAGGAAAAACAGCTGGCAACACAAAAACTGTTTCAGTATTTGTAAACCTTTTTAGGTCTTTTTCTTTTAACTTCTTGAATTTATCACTTGAATATGAAAAATCCCCAACTCTTACCTGAGCAATCCCAAGTGTTGAGATAAAAAGTAGTAAGCAAGTAATTAAGGTTTTTGACTTGTAGTTCATTTTGGTACTTTTTTAATCTTGACGGATAAGCAATTTACACTTACTAAAAGTGTAAAAGTAAGGAACACCTTCTTTTAAAAAACCGTAAGATAAACTTTTTTTAAGAGAGAGATTACCAGTGATTACATATACAGATGGTTATAATTGCAATACAATATGTTTTCATTAGTTTGTGTATTTACTATTATACAATTGATCCCATTGCCAGATATGGGGTTGTTTTTTTGTTTGATATCTTCATTGGTTTTTATTCTATAGTTAAAATTTGACCCCCATTTGAGACTAGTTTTATTTTTCCTAGATATTTTCCTGTTACCCCATCTATTTTGTAATACACGGTTTCAGATTGCTTATCATCTGGTATGGGTTTAATCCCTACGCTCCATATAGGGGGATCGTTTGGTGATTCATTAAGATCTGATCGATATAATATATATGCTACTGTATCATATTTGGCAAGTTGATGCCTCAACTTATGTTGTACAATAGCTATAGCCTGTTCCCAGCAGATATTATACCCTTTTTCATGATCGATTACTTTGGTAATATTGCCTTGTGAGTCATAAACTGTTTCTTCTTTGAAATAAATATCATATTTTGAGTGAGAAAACCTTGTATACCAGATTTTACCATTAGGATAATATCCAATATATTTTTGTTTGTTTGTTTGTTTATTTGTTTGTTTACTTGAATATGTTACCTCTTTTGAACCTATAGGTTGTCTCCTGTAATATTTTTTTTCATATTCATTTGTTGATTCAATAATTAAGTTTTGGAATTTTAATATACTATCATATTTATTTACATCAAAGGTCATTTCATCTTTAGTAATAGTAAATATAGGGTCATCATAATTGCATAATGTATCATTGTTGACAAATTCCTTGGTACTGTTACAGGCAGTACTACATATACAAATAGTTATAATTGCAATACAATATGTTTTCATTAGTTTGTGTATTTACTATTATATAGTTTATCCCATTGCCAGATATGGGTTTGTTTTTTGGCATTGTCTTTATAATCCATATAATTATCAGTACTATATTTTGTAAAGGTATGTTTTTGTCCTTTATCTGTTGTCTTGCCCTTTTTATCTTTTTCTATAAAGGTATGGGGTAGTCCTATAGCATGCAAAATCTCATGAATGATGTGTTTAGCTTTAAAATCTTTATCATCATTAAGTACCATAAAAGCATCCCCCCGCCCTGTGGGAGATAGTCCTCCTGATATCTTATAAGAGTCTGTTTCAGAAATATTCTTACTATCAATACATTTTAAGTTAAAGAAATATAGATTAATCCCGTCTTTTAGTTTATTTGCATCTGTAACCACCCCATTGGCAGCATTAATGATTACATTTCTATGTTTATGCTCTACGTACCTGCCAATAGTAGTATGCTTTTTTATCATTTTATTTTCATAAAAAAACGCTTTTTGTGTAGATAAATCTCGTATCTCTGCCTTGTCATTCACGATTTCTACATCTATCAAAGTAGGAGCTAAGGCTTTTTTTAGGTAACTTTCTAGTTTTTGTTTTGTGACTTTTTTTCCTAATGCATCCTCATCAATATTCCTCCCCTCAATCTCTACAAACACCCACCTTAGTTGTATAGATTTGTGCTGTGTGTGGTATATCTCTAGCATACCTGCGGGGTTACTATCTGCGGTAATCTTGATCTGTGAGAGATTAGTAGCATTATTGAGGCAACGTATGGTTACTTCTTTGGCATCTATAATATCGGTAGGGTGTATATCAAAATCAGGATGGGGTTCTATCTGCACAGTGCTGTATTCGTTTCTACTACGGGTGGTATGATCTAGTTGCAGGGTAATAGTCTGATCTTTTCTCATACTAAGTATAGGTACAGCATAATCCTCGCCATCTACCTCGATACGGGTATAGGCATTGTGGTAGTTGGTTTTGTCTGAGGTACAGTTGTGTTCCAGTGATTTGCTCCACTCATCCCAACCATAATTGCCCTTACTTAGTTCATTGTTGTTGGGTTTAAAGATGGTTTTCCATTTTTTTATAAGTTCTTCCTTCTCCTCTTGGGCTATAGGTTGGTTTGTAGAGGTAGCGTCATTTTCTCTCCACCATTTAGAGAGTACCTGTTCACCATTGCGTATTACAACAGGGGTAGAGATTAGCAGAATATAGATAGGCCCATCTATGGTATACCCTATATTTTTTAGCCCTACACAAAAAGCTCCTTGAAACTCTAGTGTTTTAAACATTTTATCTCCCTCAAAGGATTTTTCTTCTATTGTACACCCTTTTCTCATATTGGGGGCTAATGCCCACTCATCAAACAGGTAGGTCCATCTGCCTATATCGGGTACTACTATTTGGTAGAAACCTCCTTGTGGCGCAGTAGATGGTCTCCCATTCCAATCGGTTTGTTGTTGTACTACTTCTGTATACGACAGCACAGGAATACTATACCCATCGATATAGAGTTTTACATTACTTCGCATGTTATGACTTTAGATTTAATGAGTTGTGTGTGTTTAAATTTTACAATGAGGTAAATATAGCACAAACAGAATTACTTTGCTTATAGATATTTATATAATTGTTACGGTTTTACCACAAAATTTACTTTGTAAGTAATTGTTTAATAGGATTTTGTGACATACTTTATTGAACACTCCCAACAATAAGTAGGTTTACCCCTTATCAAGACCCTTTGAGGGGTCATGCTGAGGGTTCGAAGGGTCATCAAGGTGGTGCTAACTACCTGTTTAGGTAGTTCGAAGCGTGGCTGAGGTGATTCGAACCACCTATATAGGTGGTTCGAGTTGATAATTTATCAACTCAAAGGGTCAGCATATCAGATTGAGTCGATAATGTATCAGCTCAAAGGGTCAGAAGATCAACTCGAATTGATAATGTATCAACTCGAAGGATCAACATATCAACTCGAATCGATACTTTATCAGCTCGAACCACCTCGGGATCAGATCGAACCCTCACAATAAGGGGGTACCCCCTTATCAATATGGGGTTGATTTGAAAGAAAATTTATAAATGAAACTAAATTCAATAAAAAACTAGATGAATATTGTTGATCTTTTATAAAAAAAAGATAAGCTCTTTATCATACATAAAATGATTATAGACAAGTGATAAAAGGCTGTGTAAAGGTATAGCGGTGCATCATACACATCTCTTGCTTGCAACCATAAAATGAGTTTTTTTTCATAACTTGCAACCATAAAAATCAAACAAACACAAGTGCTTCTAAAAACAAAAATATCCTTAGAGAATTTTGAAGATAAAAAATTTAAAATAAAACTCTTAGAGTCTGAAAAAGATACAGAAGCAGCTTTTACTCATTATTTGCATAATCATAAAAACGGAGTTTCTCAGTTTTATAAATCAGATGCACTAGAACACGTAAAAAACTTATTCGAGTATAAATTTCCAAAAGAAGAAGTAACAGATAGTGTAGCAGAAAAAACGTTACAAAGCTTAATCTTTCAGCAAGAAAATATTCCTTTTCCAGCACCAAAAAATCCTGATTTCAAGTTTATTGATCTTTTTGCAGGAATAGGAGGGTTTAGGATGGCACTACAAAACCTAAAAGGAAAATGTGTTTTTACAAGCGAATGGGATAAATACTCAAAGCAAACGTATCGAGCAAATTTTGGAGAAGTTCCTTTTGGAGATATTACAAAAGATAGAACCAAAGCTTATATCCCTGATAGCTTTGATGTGTTATGTGCAGGTTTTCCTTGTCAAGCATTTTCAATAGCAGGAAAACGAGGTGGATTTGAAGATACCAGAGGGACATTGTTTTTTGATGTTGCTGAAATTATCAAGAAGAAAAAACCAAAAGCTATTTTTCTTGAAAATGTAAAGGGTTTAAGAAGTCACGATAAGGGAAAAACATTAGCTACGATTTTAAATGTATTACGAGAAGATTTAGGGTATTTTGTTCCTGAACCTCAAATTGTAAACGCAAAAGAATTTGGAGTCCCGCAAAATAGAGAACGGGTTTTTATAGTTGGTTTTAGAAAAGATTTAGAGATTACTGAATTTGAATACCCAACACCAATAAAGAAAAAACAAACGCTCAGAAATATTTTAGAAACAGAAACAGTTTCTGTAAAATATTATTTGTCAGAAACATATGTAAATACATTGCGCAGTCATAAAGCAAGGCATGAGCGTAAAGGTAATGGGTTTGGTTATGAGATCATTGCAGATGATGGAATTGCAAATGCGGTAGTTTGTGGAGGAATGGGTCGAGAGCGAAATCTAGTGTATGATTTTAGGTTAGAAGATTTTACCCCCATAACAAATATCACAGGAAATGTAAATAGAGAAGGAATTCGAAAAATGACCCCTAGAGAATGGGCGAGACTGCAAGGTTTTCCTGATACTTATAAAATTGTAGTTTCTGATGCGCAGGCTTATAAACAATTTGGTAATTCTGTAGCTGTTCCTGCAATTCAAGCTACGGCAAAAAAGATAATAGAAAAGTTACACCTTTGTGATGACAGGAAATAAAGGAGAATGGAGTGAGATTTATGCATTGTTCAAACTCTTAGGAGATAAACAATTATTTCTAGGAGATAAGGATATTCAAAAATTAGAAGGTTTAGTTTATCCAATTTTACGAGTTTTAAGAACAGAAACTAATAGAAATTTTGAATACTCAATTCAAGATGAAATAATACTAATCTCAGGAGGTGAAGAAGCTTTAAAAGTTCCTGTTTCTGTGTTTAAAGAAAAAGCGGTTTTCTTACTCGAAAAAATTAAAAACAATAAAGAAAGAACCTTTTCGGTTCCTGATATTGAAGCATTTATGCAGTCAATTAATTGCCTTTCTTTAAAAGCAAGTTCAACTGCCAAAACTGATATTACAATTGTTGTTCATGATCAAAGAACAAATCAACAGCCAACTTTGGGGTTTAGTATAAAATCTCAATTAGGAAGCCCTTCTACCTTATTGAATGCTGGAAAAACAACGAACTTTATTTTTAAGGTTTCTAATCTAAAATTATCGCAATCAGAGATTGAAAAGATAAATTCTATAAGTTCAAGAAAAAAAATAATGGATAGAATTAATTCTGTTCTGCTAGCAAAAGGAGAATTTGGATTTATAAAAACCGAACGGCAAATATTCTTAAACAACTTAATTTTGATAGACAGTAGATTGCCAGAAATAATATCTCATATTGTTTATGAATTCTACTCTGGTAATACCTCACGGGTTTCAGATCTAGTGAAGAAAATAACGGCTAAAAATCCACTGAAGTTTGATATTTCTTATGAACACCAATTTTATGAGTACAAAATTAAACGATTTTTGACAGATGTAGCTTTAGGGATGATGCCTTCTAAGGTTTGGACAGGTCAATACGATGCTACTGGAGGATATTTGATAATCAAAGAAAATGGGGATGTTTTATGCTATCATATTTATAACAGCAATGAATTTGAGAATTATTTATTTAACAATACAAAACTAGATACTGCAAGTTCTAGTAGACATGATTTTGGAACATTGTTTGAAGAAAATGGGGAGTTGTATTTTAAGCTTAATCTACAAATACGATTTACTCACTAAGTGAGATTTTAATGCTTCGAAATTAAAGGTTCGTTTAGCGAGCTTAAAATAAAATACTTAACTTTAAAGAGTATAACCATTTTAAATATTTTACAATGATTAAGAATCTATTAAACCTAGAGAATGTTGTAATTCTCAAAAGAGAAGAGCAGAAAACCCTCAATGGGGGAGGTGCTGGATTTGGTTGCCAACCACAATTTCTTGATTGCTTAACAGATAGAGATTGTCCTTGTGGCCCTTGCGGACTACATGTTGGTGGTTTTTATGTGCCAGACCTTTGTGCTTTTTAATGCATAAATAAAAATGTAGTGTTTTTATACATTACTTTTGGTAAAAGACCTGTAACTATACAGGTCTTTTATTATTTTTATAATGAATAGTCGAATGCTATTCAGCAACCTTATATGGTTTCAGCTCTTCAAAAAAGATGTCATCATTAGGTACATCAAAATCCATGCTTTTAACTTTTAAGTTATTGTCGGTGTTGAATTTTACGGTCCCAAAGTTAAACCAGGCATGTTTTTTATCCCATTTGATTTCCCAGACATCATAATGCCAATGTTGCAAGGTAGCAGAAAGGTCGGGAGCATGTTCAAACTCCATTTGCAATTGATCTTTTACTTTAGAGATTTTGATTTTACCGTAGATATCAGAAATGTAAGTTCCTGTTATTGCTATAGGAGCAACAGAAGGTTTGGTATTAAGTACCCTTTTTTCTTTTCTTTCAGAAATACGAGTATCGTTTTTAGAACTGCTATTTGCTTTGTCTAATAGTTTGGAAGACCAGTCTATCGTTGATGTACCCATAAATTGATCCAATGCATAATAGGTAGCAGCTCTGATAGGGCTTTTCATACCATTGGTAAGTACAACAACCCCTAAATTTTCATCAGGAATCAAGGTAACTGCTGTAATCATACCATCAAAACCACCAGTGTGAGCAACACTTAACCTACCATGATAATCACTAAGTCCCCACCCTAAACCATAGCCATTAAAATGGCGGTTGAGATCATTTTTGGTAGTATGGTCTACTGTATAATTGTTATGAGGGGTCCAGATCATATTTCGGGATTCTTTGATCAATAAAGAATCTTTACCAATACGCCCGTGATTTAGATTAAAAATCATCCACTTAGAAACATCTTCTACACTAGAGATAAGACCTCCTAAAGCGCCTATTTCTTCCCAATCAACCCATGCTACAGGGATGTTTTTGTTGTTTTCACGAGCATGTGGAGTAGCATAGTTTTTTTTCTCATCCAATTTTTTTATAGAAGAGATAGTTCTGTTCATTCCTAAAGGATTGAGGATGCGTTCTTGTACATTTTGCCCCCAACTTTTTCCAGTTACTTTTTTTATAATTTCTCCTGCTGTAATATACATTACGTTAGAATATCCAAACCCTGCTCTGAAATCGTGTTTTTTGGGTAGGTGTTTCACTCGTTTTATGATTTCTTCAGAGGTCAGGTTAGATTTGTACCAGATTACATCTCCGCTAAATGTTCCTAGCCCCACACGATGACTTAGTATATCTCTAATCGTAACCTCATTACTTACCCACGGATCATACAAGGCAAAATAGGGTAAGTGTTTTTTTACTTTGTCATCCCAATTAAGTTTTCCTTCCTGAACTAGCATACCTATTATGGTAGCTGTAAATGCTTTAGAATTAGATGCTATAGCATATAATGTGTTTTTATCGGGTTTTCCTTCTTTTCCTTGTTCTAAAGATCCATAACTACCACTAAACACTAGTTTGCCATCTTTTACAACCCCAATAGTAGCACTAGGGATATCCCAATCTTTTACCATTTTGGCATAATATTCATCTAGTTTTTTTAGATCAACTGTAGGTTTTGATTGGGCAATTATTCCTGATGTATATATCAGGCATATAAAAAGTAAAGGCAATAATTTTTTCATGGTATTAATTTTAGATACTATTTTGTGTGATTCAAAGCAGTAAATATAGTTTTTTTAAGAAGATCGTAAAAAAGTATAGGCTATTTTAAGAATCCCATTGTAAAGAGGCATAAGCTTTTTTGATTTTAATAAAAAAATAGTTGTTTTCTTAGATCAACCTCTGGTTGTAAAAGAAACAGGTAGCTGTAGTTTGCTACCTGTTGTATGCTTACTACTTATTGTCATTAGGAGTATATAGCATTGTGATTTATTTCTTTAGTAATTTCCTAAATGCAGTTGCATCACCATTGAATAGATCATAATCTACATCACCTTTGATACCTTCTATTTTTTCTCGATCAGTACGTTGCCAGATAGTCCATCCGTTATTTTTCCAGGTTTCAGGAATTATAAGATCCTCATTGGTGTATTCTGCAAGCCATAATTTATAAGAGGCAAAGTCAGAATGAGTAAGATATTCATTGGCAAAAAAGAGGTTAGTATATACGATAGGACGTATTCCTAATTCTTTTTCTACCAATTGCAACCAGAGTAATGTGTTTTTTTGGTACGCCTCTTTGGTGACTGCAGATTTGAGTCCTAATTTTTCTAAGTCCAAAACAGGGGGTAAATCACCAGGCTCTAATTGTTTGACAGTATTAATAAAGTTTTGTGCCTGACCTTTTGGGTCATTATCAGTGACATAAAAATGATATAAACCTCTATAGATGCAGTTACTCTTGGCAGAAGCCCTGTTTTTCTTGAATTTTGGGTCCTGATAATCTGTGCCTTCTGTAGCTTTTATATATACAAAATTGATAGAATCACTTTTAATATCATTCCAGTTGATATTGTTTTGAAAGTGAGAAATATCTACTCCTAAGATACTTGAGGCTTTTTCTAGTTTTTGGGATTCTAGATTACAAACACCTTTTTTTTCTGTTTTACAAGATAGTATCATTAGGGATATAACGAATGTTGCAATTGAGAGTTTTTTCATAAATATTGGAGGTTAGGTTGTAAGAGTGTTTAATTAGTATAGGTTTATTTAATCAGAATGATTTATCAGGTCTTTGCCTAGTGCTTTTAAATTTTTTTCTTGTGTTTGTTGGATAGTACTTAATTCTGAGAAATGAAAAAATTTCTTGAGTAAGAAACTCATGAGATAAAAATATAATAAAGGGAGTAATAGGAAAAGAACAATGAGATTACTAATCATATTTATAATGAGCTTCATTAATTCTTTTAGCTATATTCTATAATACGACTTAACTAGTTATCTTTGTTTTAAAACAAGTGCAAATGGTACCAGAATCTTTCACAGAATTTTTCAAAAGCCTAGATGAATCGGGTCGTGAGACCGTAATTAGGGAGCTATTATCTATGGTCGATCCTTCAGAGCCTGACTTGTATACTGTTCATTCCGAGGTGCAACAAATCCAGTCACTACATTGCCCTAATTGTCAAGACATCGATATCCGTGCAAATGGCAAGGCTAATGGTGTGCAACGTTATTTTTGTAAATCGTGCAAGAAGTATTTTAGGGAAACTACAGGTAAAGTTACTTTTGGTTTAAAAAAGGGGAACTTGCTTAGTGTTTATTTGTACCATATGCTATTAGGCAATTCGATAAAGAAATGTGCTGAACAGACAGGTATCTGTCTCCAAACTTCATTTGACTGGCGGCATAAGATATTAAGTGCCTTTGAAGGGGCTGTTCCTAATGGTTTTGAAGGTATTGTAGAGAGTGATGATATTTTCTTTCTTGAATCTGGCAAAGGAAACAGGGAATTACCTAGA
>NZ_PGUB01000119.1:0-12175 GCF_002924285.1 Aquimarina sp. I32.4
TATCATTTGGAAAACCTGAACTCTCTTGTCTTTATAGCAGATGGCGCAAGGTGGATTTGGAAATGGATAGAACAACATTATCCTGAAAGTATACAGATTGTAGATTATTATCATTGTAAAGAACATCTATGCGAATTTGCTAAACTTTACTATAAAGATGAAAAACAAAGATATAAGTGGATTGATACATGCTCAGAAATGATGCTTACCAAGGGGATTGACCCCATTATTGTAACACTTGAAAAATTACCAGAACAGCGCAAAACAACTGGAAAAAGAAACACATTGATCAACTATTATCGTAAAAATAAAGACAGAATGCAGTATCATAAATATATTGAAAAAGGGCTGATAATAGGATCGGGAGCCATAGAATCTGCTCACAAAGATGTGCTGCAACAGCGATTGAAGTTATCTGGGCAGCGATGGACTATGGAAGGTTTTCAACAAATGGCGCAACTAAGAGTAGTATATAAAAGCAAACAAGAACTCAGGATCAAACAATTATGCCAAAATGCAGCATAATGGGAAATTTGTCGTACACCCATATTATACTATAGGGAATACCAAAAATGATTTTATTCATGTATTCGGAAACCTGATGGAGGGCAGAAATGAAACCCAAAAAGCCAATCTTTCTAAAAAGATCATCCTAACTTTAAAAACAATGTTCCCCGATGTTCCTATCCTATCAATCAACCTTAGAGATTTTGAAAAATCTTCCTACTGCAATAAATCAATGGTCTAATACTATTTTATCTGCTATAAAAAATTCATATCATGAGTTCTTATCAACGTAAAACACCATTAAAAAATGATTGCTCAATAGAAAAAACGTTACTTCTTATTTCAGGAAAATGGAAACCTGCAATATTAAGTGAGCTTTTAAAAAGATCTCTACGTTTAAAGGATATACAAGAAGGATTACCTGAAGCCTCAAAAAGAGCATTGACTCAACAGTTAAAGGAAATGATAGAGGATGGCCTTATCCAAAAAAAAGATTTTAATCAATATCCTAAAAAAACCGAATACTCTATAACATCTTTAGGCAATAAACTTATCCCAGTTTTTATAGCACTCACAGAATTTGGTAATCAATTATAATAGTGCAAAACTTATCCCTTATTTGATAATTGACACAAACAAAATAGCTTTGCCCTTCAATAATTATTAAATAAAAAAAAGATGAATCAAAAAGGAGTAATACTACAGGGAAGCTCAAGAAGTAATGGAAATACCAATACAATAGCATTATTTGTAAAAGAAAAAACAGGGTTCGATATCATCGATTTAAAACCTAAAAACATCGGTCCTTTTGAGTACGATTTAAAAAACAAAGACGATGATTTTATACCTCTCTTCAAAGAAATCGTTGATAAATACGACACTCTCATTTTTGCAACTCCTGTATATTGGTACACTATGAACGGAATAATGAAAAACTTTATGGATAGAATCACTGATTGTTTAAAAACTGAAAAAGGAATAGGGCGAAAACTAAGAGGTAAAAAAATGGGATTGATCAGTTGTGGTTCTGACTCAGAATTAAAAGAAGGTTTCACCATGCCATTTATAGAAAGTGCAAATTATCTAGGGATGTCTTATTTAGGAGATATTCATACTTGGCTTGAAAATGGTGTAATCACAAGCTCTTTACAACATGAATTATATTTTTTTATTGAGAAAAAAATACAGTCATCACAACTTATAAACAAAAAACAGCTAGCTATCAAACCTTTATAATGAAAAAAAAAATAATTCAACTTCTTTATTACAACTAAAAGGTGGTTCATCATGACAAAAAATCATGAAGCAATATTTTTTATTTCACTACCTTTGATTTGGATGTTTATCAACATTACTCTTCCATTAGCCTAGAAATAAACTCTTCTTTTCTACGCGAAGCTACTGGTATTTTCTCTCCAGATTTTAAAAACACATACCCATCTTTATCATATTTATCTATAAAATTCATATTTATAATATACGATTGATGAGTTCGCATAAAAGAATTGAAATCTAATTGACCTTCGTATTCTTTCAAGGGTTTTGATGCCATATATTTCTTACCATTATCCAAATAAAAAGTAGTATATCCTTTGTCTGACTTGCAATATGTAAGTTTATCATATTCTATGACTTGATAGCCTTCTTGCAATCGCAATACAAGTTTGTTTTTTTGTTTGTGTACTAATTGATTTTTAACAATTTGAACTTGCTCCTCCTGAATCCTAGATTCGGATTTTACAGCTCTATCTATTGCATCTTCTAATTCATCAATATCTACAGGTTTTAATATATAATCTATAGCTCCATTTTTAATGGCTTGTAATGCATACTGCTCATAAGCCGTTATAAAAATAATTTTAAAATGAATGTCTCTTACTTGTTCTAAAAAATCGAAAGCATTACCATCTTTCAAATTGATGTCTAAAAAAACTAAGTCTGGTTTACAAGCTTTTGTAACTGCTACTGCATCTTTTACAGACTCACACTCTCCTAATACACTAACCTCTTTATCTAGGCTATCTATCATAGACAACAACCCTTTTCTTATGTATAATTCATCTTCGACTATTAAAGCTTTAATCATTTTTATATATATTTTTAAATGGAATTGTAAGAGTTACTTGTGTACCTTGCTCATTATATACATTTCTGTTTTCTATAACTACTCTAGAAACTTTTTTGGAACTTTTGGAAAGCATTTTTAACCGTTCTGATGTTATTTTTGTTGCTAATGATTTTTTATGATTTTCATTACTGCTCTTTATTGTAGATATACCGACACCATTGTCTTTTACAACACAAATAACCATATCTTCTTTTATGGTTATTTCCATTATTATTTCTGCATTATTAATCGGCTCTTTAAAACCATGCTCTATAGCGTTTTCTATAAAAGGTTGAATTATCATTGGAGGTATTAACAGCATATCTATATCTATCTGATCATCTGAAACAAAAACATATGAAAATTGATTTATTTTACTCATATTTTGTAAATCTACATAGCTTTCTATAGCAATTAATTCTTTAGATAATGGAACCAGTTTCTCTCTAGAGCTTTCCAAAATAAGACGTAACAATCTTGAAAACTTTGATAAATAACGTATCGCTTTTTTATCTTCTTTTTGCAATATCATTCCTTGTATAACAGAGAGTGAATTGAAAAGAAAATGAGGTGTCATTTGAGAACGTAAAAGTTGTTGTTCTGTTATTGTATTTTTATGAATAGATTTTACATTCTTATACATAAAAAAAAACACTGTAGATAATAATCCTATCACTGCAAATAGTGCTCCTATAACGATCCATAAAGTTTGTTTTTCTGAAACCTTTACTTTTTCTTTTAAAACTTGTTCTCGCTTATATGATACATCTAAAGCATTAATTTTCTCATTGATTTTTTTTCTAAAAATTTCTTCATTATTATATTCTATCAATTCTAAAAAAAATTTGGCTTTCTCTATTTCCCCTTGTTCTTTATATAAATTATAATAAGCTAAATATGCCCCTTTTTTCTTGCTTAAAGAACTGTTTTTTGACAAACTATTTGAAGCAGAGTCTAAATACTTTTTAGCAAGTTTCCAGTTTTTTTTCTTCTGATAGATTCTTGCAATGTTATTCAAACTTACACTTACTTGATTTGTATTACCTCTGATATACCTTAACTCTACACTTTCCTTTAAATATTCTATAGCTTCGTCTAATTTACTCACTCCCATAAGTGTTAAAGCATAGTTATCTTTAAAAAGAGATAGTTCTCGGTATTTTGGTAAGGTAATTTTACCGTATGTATTATATGCTTTTTGATATTTCTCTGTATGATAATACAACATACCCCATTTAAAACAAAGGTTCTGAAATTGAATAGAATCTTGTTCTCTAAAAACGGAACTGATTTCTTCACAAAACACAACTCCTTCATGCATACGATCCAAGTCTATTAAATTTTCTGCTTTTAAGTTATATGCAATCACCAAATTAGTAGTATCCTTCATTACCATACATTTTTCAATCATAACATTAGAATACACCAATCCATTATTGTATTGCTTGGTACGACCATAAGATTTGGCAACTAAAAAATACTCCCTTAAATCAAGAGAACTATTTTTTTCTTTTATTGTTAATGCTTCTATAACTTTATGGTAGTCTCTATCCTGGAAAAGTTTTTCTACATCATTCTGAGCGAAAGATTGTATCCCTATCAAGGAAATAAAAAATATAAATAAAATATCTTTCAGATTTTGTTTCATTACTAAATATAATCTACTATTTCTATTTTTAAGACAGAGAACTCTTACTGAATTTTTCTCAAACTTCACCTTTTTAAACATGGTCATCATATTTTGTCCTCCAAACTCTATAAATAGTCTATCAAGAAATACTATGACCATTTTATCTTTATTCTGCCATGAAACAAAGATAAAGGTTTTTAGAAGCGAAAGTGGAATACATTAAATCACATAGTTTTAACTATTTTTAGGTCTCATAAAACCCAAAAATATTCTTTATCAATTATTTCACAAAAATACAGAGTAAGTTTGATATGAAATATATTCGCATAGGCTGGAGTCCATTTTGGCATAGCACTATTAATAAGTGGATTCCGTTCTTCAACGGAATGACAAATCAACTCACTTCTAAATCCTGTAAGATTTTGGTAATGTACTATGATATATTCGTTAAAGAATAAAAAAACTAGGGATCAACTTTAGATAAATTGACCCCCAGACTCCCCTTACTCTATTAGTTTATTAACACTTACAACTATAGAGATTCAATCCACCAACCGTCGGAACAACATTTAATCCAGTTTAGGCCTATTGGTTCCAGAGTAATAGCTGTAGCCCTTTATCCCCTCCTTTAACTTTAGTAAGTTCTGCTGTGTTGATTTGAAGCTTTTCAAAATGTTTCATCTTAAATTATTTTAATATTATACCTACTCTATTTACAAAGCTTTTCGGTGTACGCTTCTTGTTTTATAAACTATTGTAAACATAAAAAATAGGGTAACAGGTTTTAGATGAAAATATACATTCGATAATTTTTAATAAACATTTGAGTGCTTTGAGTTTATATTTGTAATGTAATAACTTCTAAAATAAACTCAAATCAAAATATAGAGTTGAATTTACAGATCCTTTTGTAATAGTGTTTTTAGAGGAGGTTTTATCATACTATCATAGAAGTTATTAAAACTGAAAACGATATCCAAAATCAGGAAAAAAACCAATTTGATCTACTTGATCTACCTGATTCGTCAAACGATTATATCGTCGTGTAAAAATATTCGCATTATTTGTTACATTTTGTAAGTCTATATAAAACTGATGAGAACGTTTCTTTGATGTGCTATTGATTTTATACCCAAACTTCACATCCCATCTAACATAGTCATCATTTTGTGTACTAAAAGCATGTTCTTCTTGTAAAACTTCAAAACCTGCTAATTGAGAAGCTTCTAAATTTACTGGTGTATAGTATCTCCCCCCAGAAACAGTCAATTTAGTATCAAAAAATAAAACATTTTTTCTAGCTTTACCTATTGTAAATTCCTTTCCTGCAAGCAAATTTAATACATACCCATTATTAAAAGGAGTATTACGCTCTATTGCATCACTACCTTTATATTTACTTTCAAATAATGAGGTAGTCAATAAGCCATAATATCCATCTCTAAAAAATTTTTCTAAAGTCAATTCTACACCTTGATTATACCCTGTTCCTTCATTAATCAGTGCTACTCGGTCATTTTCAAATCCAAAATTCGCTCCTTCATTTAATGAAGAATAGCTAGATAAAAAAGGCTCTACTGCGGCATTATCAATATCTTGATAATACGCCTCTATTTTACCCCTCCATCCTTTACTTATTTTCACATCATACCCAAATACATAATGAGTACTTCTTACAAAGTCCAAATCTCTATTTGTTTGCTTCAATACTCCGTTAACTTCTTCATTCAAAAACAATAAGGGTAGTGAAACTGGTTGATGATGTATCCCATATCCCAAGCTAAAATGATGATTTCTTCCTATTTTATAAGTCACTCCTGCTCTTGGTTCTATCACAAATTGCTCGTTTAAGCTACTATATTGACTATGTATACCCGCATTTAATGTTAATTTCTTAGTAAGTCGAAATTGCCCTTGAATATATGGTTGAATAATCGTAAGCTCCTCATCTATATCTATAAAAGTAAACAGATCAGGGTCTCCATCACCATTATTGTCAGGTTGCTTTTCTCGATCACGTTGTACAGACTCTATTCCAAAATTTTCTATCAAGATTCCTGTTCGTAATGTACTTCTACTACTCAATTTAGAATTAAAAAGTGTAGAAAATGTAGTTCTTGATTCGGTATTATCAGATTCGGTATATTTTATAATTCGTTCTTCTGCTGTGTTTTTATTAATAAAACGATCTGCTTGAAATTCATTAGCTGCAAAAGATCTGGCGATTATAGTTTTCAAAAAAGAAGAATTCCCTATACTTACTTTATGTTTTAACCCAATAACCCCAAAGCCAGAATCTGCAAATGAATTTTCATCTTCGGCAGCAAATAGATCATCCTCGTCAATATCATCTCCAAAAAACTCAATATCAGAAAAACCTACGATTCCAAATAGTGAAAAATTACCTAATTTACTTTTACCAAAATCTATATTAAATGAAACATCGTAATAGTTAGGTATGGCAGATGTACCCCCTGCCCCTATCCCTAATATACTCGTCATAGAGTACCTTCCTGAGACTAAAAACGATCCATTATTTTTTCCTAAAGCCCCTTCTGCCATTGCTTCTAAACCACTAAAAACTCCTACTTGTCCCGTAAACTCATAGTCATCAATGTTACCTTTGCGAAATCCAAGATCAAACACACCTCCAATCGCATTACCATATTCTGATGGGAATGCAGATGTAATAAAGTCTGAATTTTTTAAAAGATTTGGGTTTAATGCAGAAACAGGACTTCCAGTAGTTCCTACAGTTGAAAAATGATTTGGACTAGGAATAGGTATCCCTTCTAATCGCCATAATAAACCTACAGGAGAATTACCCCGTATTACAATATCATTTCTACTATCATCAGGAGAGGAGACTCCTGCAAAATTTGCAGCTAATCTTCCTACATCACTTCTACCTCCAGAAAAACGAGTTACCTCTTCTAGTCCAAATTGTCTCGCAGAAACAGAAGTAAGTTTATTTATAGCTTTAGCCTTACTTGTTTCTGAGGTAATAATAATCTCATCAAGCCGATCAAAGGCTTCTGTCAATGACACATTAACTGATGCATCTTTACCAGAGGTCACCACAATATTTGGTAAGGTTACAGATTCAAAACCTATAAAACTCACTCGTATTGTTTGACGCCCCAGTGGCACGTTATCTAATACAAAATAGCCATCCATATCGGTTATCACACCTATAGCCTCTTCAACATTTAATAATTCGATTGTCGCCCCAGGTAAAGGGGCTTCTGATTGCCTATCAACAACAAAACCTTTTACGGTTCCAGTTTGAGCGCTTGCAATATATCCTAGTAATAGAACAAATATAAAAGTGAATTTTTTCATAATTTGATTAATGATTTTAATCAAAACTGTAATTTCTTCTGGAGTGGTGAAAACAGAAAATATCGAATTGGGATTTTTATGATTGAATTGTCAAAAAAAAACTTGAGTGATAAGTTATAGAGTGACACATATAGAATATTTATTCAATCTTTATCTATAACAATTCAATTCTTAATTCAACAATTGAGAGTAACTATAAACAATTAGTACCTATCTGTTATGTATATTTACCGCACTATGTCTAGAAAATTACTAGTAATCAAATGATCTCAAAAACATATCTAAAGAAATTCACATTACGTTTTCTAACTATGAATGTGATTTATTTTCTTGCCAAATCAACTGTTGATCATGATGATACTATTACTGTCATTGACCCTACAAGTATATTTTATTATTGTAGTTCTTTTTTTCTTTTGATGTTGGTTTGGGAAACTAATGATTGGCTAATAAGAAAAGAGACTAAATCTTATTCAGATAAAACTCTTGATATAAATAGTGGAATTAAGATCATTACCACAAACATGGTTATTTTTATTCCGATTGCGGCTTTTATATACTACCTAGGTATTTTCCATTTCAATCATATTTGTGAAATCTATGTTGATACTCCTTGGTTATTATTCAGAATAGATATTCTTAGAGCTATCTTACTAGCTTTTGTTGTTATTATTTTTAATCTTTTTTATTACTCGTTAGAACAAAAAAAAGAGTTAGAGAATAAGATGGATCGATTAAAAAAAGAAATGATCACTTCTAAGTATAAATCATTAAAAGATCAAATTAGCCCACATTTTTTATTCAATAGCCTAAACACTCTTACATCTCTAATGTATGAGGATAGGGATCTTGCTTCTGATTTTGTATCAAGATTAGCAACATGTTATCGATATATTCTTGATAATCGAGAAGAAGACCTAGTGAGCCTAGAAAAAGAGCTTAATTTTTTGGATTCTTTTATATTTATGATGAATATTAGGCATGAGGGAGCGTTAAGTATTAAAACCAATATATCTATCAACCCAAAAGAATATATAATACCAACATTATCCTTACAAATGCTTGTTGAGAACGCATTAAAACATAATTATTATTCTAAAGAGAAACCTTTAGAAATTAATATTGTTACTACAGACAACCATACTATTATAATTAAGAATAATCTACACATAAGAAAACAAGACAAAGAATCAACGCAACTAGGGCTTAAAAATATATCAAACAGATATTCTTTTTACACTGATAAGGAGATCATAATAACGTCTGATAACACACACTTTATGGTTACCATTCCCTTATTACCAAAAAATATAAAAGAAAGTACAATAGCAAAAGCTTAATAGAAATGACCGCAGTAATTGTTGAAGATGAAAATATTGCCTCAAGGCGTTTAGCCAATCTTATCAAAGAACTGGCTCCAGAAATAGAAATTACCGCCCAGATCACTTCTGTTGAAAACTGGGAAGATTGGTTTAAGAATAATTTATTACCTGATTTACTGTTTCTAGATATTCAATTAAATGATGGATATGGGTTTGATATCTTAGATAGTATAGAGGATCACCCTCCTGTAATATTTACTACTGCATTTAATGAATATGCTATAAGAGGTTTTAAGTACAATGGATTAGATTACCTCTTAAAACCTATAGTCAAAGAAGATTTAAAAAACGCATTGGCAAAATACCAGAAAAATATTGCTCGTATTAACAAACCTAAAGTCGAAGATAAATTTGAGCACATCAAAAACTTATTCGCCAAAGAATATAAACGTCGATTTATGGTTAAAATAGGGAACCAATTTAGCACTTTTGATGTAGATGATATTGCTTATTTTAAATCTCATGAAGGAGTCATTTTTTTACATTCACATACAGGCAAACAATATCCTATAGAATACACTATTGATCAACTTGAGGATATTCTAAATCCTATTCACTTTTTTAGGATCAACAGGAAATTTATGATTTCTGTAAAAGCAGTGATAGAAATTCATAGTTATTTCAACAGTAGATTACTTATAAAACTACATCCTATTTGTGATGAACAAATTATTGTTTCTAGAGAACGTACTTCTAATTTTAAAAAGTGGCTGGATCTTTAATTGTATATCAAAAAAAACGCCTTTTTTACAAAAGACGTTTTATATAATCATTCTAATTCTTCTGAACCTGAGTCTTTTTTAGATTTTAATCGTTTAGCATCTTTAAGACTTTTATGGATCATCCATTCTAATTGCCCATTAACACTACGAAACTCATCATCTGCCCATTTTTCAATTAACTTGAAAGTTTCGGGGTCAATTCTTAAGACAAACGATTTTTTTTTACTCATATATTATGCATGTAAAGTTCCTGCATTAATTACAGGAGTTGCTTCTTTATCTCCACACAAAACAACCATTAGATTACTTACCATAGATGCTTTTTTATCATCATCAAAATCGATAATACCATCAGAAGACAGTTTAGTTAATGCATCTTCTACCATACCTACAGCTCCTTCTACTATTTTTTTACGAGCCGCTACAATGGCAACTGCTTGTTGTCTTTTCAGCATAGAACTTGCAATTTCAGGAGCATATGCTAAATACCCTATTCTTGCCTCCATCACTTTTATTCCCGCAATAGCAAGACGTTCAGTAATTTCATTTTCTAGAGCTTCATTTACTTCCCTCATACCAGACAATAAAGTAATTTCATGCTCGCCCTCTGCGAAATTATCATAAGGATAAGAACCCGCTAGTTTTCTTACAGCAGCATCCGTTTGTACTCTAACAAATTCTTCATATTGATCCACATCAAAAGCAGCTTTATATGTATCTTCTACCTTCCACACCAAAATTACATTAATCAAAATCGGATTACCAATTTTATCATTTACTTTTACTCGTTCACTATAAAAATTTCTTGCTCGTAATGAAATTCTCTGTTTGGTATAAAAAGGATTTGCCCAAAAGAATCCATTCTTTTTAATTGTTCCTTTATATGCTCCAAAAAGCACTAATACCTTAGAACTATTAGGATTCACAATAAAAAAACCTTTTGCAATAAAAACTACTGCTACCAGTAAAACTAAAAACAAATAATTGGTTAAGATGGCAACTCCTACTATCATCATCAGTATCAAAACTAATAATATACCTAATACCGCATAACCATTATTTGTTTTTATTTCATTTTCTTTTTTCATAATAATATCATTTTGATATCACAATAATACAAAAAAAATAATTTATAAACATATTTAGATCCATAAAAATGTAATTAATCTTTAAAAGCAAAACAGTTAAATAAATTATAGGAGGATTTCATAAAAGCAAAAAACGCCTTTTTTACAAAAGGCGTTTTCACAATATTAATTAACTAAATAAAATCTCAAATCCAATTATAGGATCTCAATCAACCTTTTGGGCTGTACTTTTGCTTCTTCTTTTTTAGGGAGCTTTACAAATAATACTCCATTTTCATAAGAAGCTTCAATTTGATTCACATTTACTGTTTCTGGCAAATCGAATGCTCTTTTGAATGTGCTATAGCTAAACTCTTTTCGGGTGTATTCACTAGAATCTTTTGTTTCTTTTTCTGATGTAGATTGAGATGAAATAGTTAGCACATTATTATCTAATTCTAGATTAAAACTTTCTTTAACAAGCCCTGGAGCTGCAAGCTCAACTTTGAATTCTTCTTCTGTCTCTTTGACATTGACCGCAGGAGTATTAATACCTATTTTATTGGTATTTGTTGTTCCTCCTAACCAATCTGTTGTAAAGAAATCATCAAAAAGGAAAGGTAATCTGTCTGTTCTTTTTAGTAAACTCATTGTTTTATTTTTTTAAGTTATTTAAAATCATATTTACAATGAGTACATATCAATTTGGATTCCAATACAAAATAACTGACACTTTGACTGATTTACATAATAAAAACAGGACAAAATGACATTTTTATTTACTGTATATTGACAAAAGTTCACTCAAAACCCAACTAAGTATCTCTGAATATTTTATCAAACAACAAAAAGCCTGAAAACACTACTAGATTTTCAGGCTTCTATTTTTGAATTAAAATCACAAGATCGTCACTATTTTATCTCTAATAAAATAGCCTATCAAATCTTATTATTTGTTTAAGGCTCTAGTTTATAATTGCGTTGATATTAGTTTTTGATATTGTGCTTCGATATTTCTGTAATTCTTTATAGCGTTAACATCTAGGACAGTTTTTTGTACAAATAGCAGCGCCTTATCCTTATTGTTTTTGAGTTGCTCTTTGAGTTTAAACCAATTTAGGTACTGCTGCAGGTATTTAGTGGCTACACCCCAAAAAGCATTATCAATCCATTTTTTTATTCTATTGTGGGTAGAATTGACATGTTGTATATGGTATATTTTGTCTTTTACCCGTTGTTTTATAATTCCTTTGAGTGGATGATGTTCTATGTTTTGGTCTTTGGCAAAGCCTTTATAGCTCACATGAGCATCACTGCAAAGAATCGTCTGGCTTGTATTAGTGCGATCTCCAATAGCCTTTTGTATATCACTTTTCTTGATACGCCCCATAGTTGCAACTGTCAAATCCAAACCTGAT
>NZ_PGUB01000120.1:0-12154 GCF_002924285.1 Aquimarina sp. I32.4
TCTGTACTCAATTCCTGTTTTACAGTGAATTTACCAGAGGTAGATTCATATGATTTACGCCATTTACGGATCATACTTCCATCTAAATCATATTCTGAACTCACTTGCTGTACACTTTGACCTGATTGTAATAACTCTACAATCATAAGTTTAAAATCGTTACTATGTTTTCGCTTTACCATAATTCAAATATATTTAACATTATGGGCTATTTAAAATCGTCCTAACAAAACTAGATATTCCACGAATCCCCCCTTATCACCAAATCCCAGATCAGTCAACAGATCATATAGCGCTAGCCTATCGGCACGCCATATGCTTAGTTATTAGGCAATGTTTTTGTTTTTATTCTAAAGAATGAGCTTCTTTAGGTATAGTAAACACTCTAGGTTTATCAAAAATGTATTTTTTTCCATTTATATTCATGTATTTTATCATATTATATACAGAATCTATACTCAATGGTACATATGGGGAAATTATATAAGATGTTTGTATATCTTTTATTCTATAAATAGCTGAATCGTTAATAGTTAATTGATGGTCTTTATTTGTCAAAATTGAGTCTGAATATTGTAAGAAAACTGCATTATGTCCTTTGGAATAATCTAAAACAGTATCTAATTTATGTTCTCTCTCAAAAGAAGTAAAATTTGTTTTTTCTTTATACTGTACTAATGATATTTTATGAATAGGATTCTTTTTTAAGTTCCAATTTTTTAAGACTATTTCTTTATGATTATAATCATACTTGTTTCTTTTTATTTCTCGGCAGGATGTTAGGAATACTAAAATTAAAAGTATTATTCTAATTAGTTTCAATATATCCATAAAAGGTAGATTTAAATGGCTTTATATTCATTTTTCTATAATATAAGCATCTTTAGGAATTAAAAAGTTCCTAGGTTTATCAAAATTATATTCTTTATTATTGATATTAAATGATCTAATCATATTATGTACTGTGTCAATTATATTAGGGCCATGTCCATCAATTCTATAATCTGTTTTTATGTTTTTAATATTATAAATTATAGTGTCATTTATAGTTAACTTATAATTTTTATTAAGTAGAATTGGTAAAGAATCAAATGCTAAAGATGTCATTTTACGATTTTTATAATCGTCTATTATTGCTGTCGCCACGACAGTTGTTTCTAAAGTCTTAAAATCTGTTCCTTTTTTATAACATAACAAAGATACTTTTTCTATAGGATTCTCTTTAACATTCCAATTTTTAAGATTTATTTCTTTGTGTTCATAATTATACCCTCTTCTTTTTACATCTTTACAATTAATGAAAAGAAATAAAAAAGTAATAATCACGCTAGTTATTTTCAATATATCCATAAAAAGTAGATTTAAATGATTTCACACTGATTTTTTTATTTATTAGAAATTTATATATTGAAGTAAGGAGGGGCACCTTTTTCATTTTTATAATCTACAGAATTATATCCCCAAGTATATACTTTAAATCCTAAAAATTCTGCTTCATTTAAATCAGTAGTCGTATTGTTGTCTTTGTCATAAAATATAAGACCTCCTTCATATACAACCCAATGAGATTCGTAACCTATATCGCTATATGAATAACTAACAATACCTTCTAACATTTGTGCATCTACCATCATCATAATGTGTTTGCCTTCTTTATGTTTTTTATCAACTTCTTGTATATGTTCTAAATCACTATTAGAAAAATGGTCATACAGTTTTCCTCCTAAAGGACGTTTTTTTTGTTGTATAAGTATTTCATTAAGCCCAGTACTATCTATATTGGTTCCGCCAACTAGTTGTTTGGTCATACGCTCCATCATTCTAGGCCAGTTTACTGCTTTTAGCATATCCATATCTCCATCTTCAACACCTTTATATACAAAAGCACTATTTAAACTTTCTTTACTTCTTGTAACTGCTAGTACTATCCAATCTATCTCAGCCATTCCCATATTTATATAGCCTGTATCTTGAGTTGGTTTTACATCGTACATTTCTAAAGCTTTTGGGTGTGTCTCTACAGTATATCCGTTAATAGTAGCAGTTCCTTTTCTATGTAATTCCTTTGCTAATTTACCATAAGCTTCAGCATCTTTTTTAAGTAATACATAATATAAAGCAACCATACCACATAGAGAAGATGATCCTTGACTTATTTTCCAAGGGGCATTTTTTCTGTTTTCTATTTGTTTCTCTACAATTTTTCTATCAAACCATTTAAAACGGTAATGGTGAAATACTTCTAGTTCAGCCTCATTTTCTTTTTTTTCAATATAAGCATAAAAAGTAATTGGATACCCACAATAATCTAAGTCATCAGTTTTAAAAGTAATTTCCTTTCCAGTTTGTTTTATGTTTCCAATAACAGTTTCATTTTCTTTGATATAACTGTAACTCCATTTAATATCATTTAAATTTTCAGGAGTTTTATTATTTCGGAACTTACTAACTTTTAGGGAATATTCTTTATTATGAATCATTCCCATTTTCTTGTTTGAATTAGAATTGGTAGAACCTTCATCAAGATTACTTATTTCTATTTTATCTACATAATACATTTCTTCTTGCTCAACCTCTTGTTCTTCTCTAACTGTTGTTTGAGTCTCTTTTTGTGGATAGGTAACTCTCCAAGATGCAGAGTATACACCACTAGAATTAGAGTCTTCCACACCAGCAGCAGTAATTTCTAAAGTTTCAGTCATAGGGTTTGAGCCTGTCGAAGAAAAGTTATTTTTCCAATTTACAAGGTTTGCATCTAAAAAATAGACTTTACGAGTTTTACCTCCCATAACAACAGGATAGATGTGTAATGCTATCTGTTTTGTTTGTTTAGATGCAAATGCCCATTCGGCAAGATTTAGGTCTTTTCGAGTTTCAATAACCAATCGAAGTCCGTTAAAAATAGGAATCTGTGAAGGTCTACCACTTCTATCCGTTCCTTGACTGAAAGAAAGTGCAAACCAAAGCACATTGATTTCTTTTCCGTCTATTATTAATTTTGCTTTTACCATAGTTCTCTTTTTTCCGTTTTGTTTTCCGTTTGAGTAAGTTTTTATGTTGCCTAACAATTGTATATACCAACTAACCAATTTTGTAAATTTAAAAATGCAGCATAGTTCTTAGAAAAATTATCCGAATTTCTCTTGCAAGTCCACTTATCGCTTTAAAGTAAAATGTGAAGAAAATGTTTTAACAACACCATCATTTTTATCTAAATATTCAACTTTAAACCAATAATCGTTAGATGGCATATTTCTATTTCTATACGTTCCATCCCATGAATCATAAGAAGGTCTTATTTGCTTCAACAGAGCACCATATCTATTAAAGATATATATTACCGCTGAAGTATTATTTTTTAGACAATGAATATTCCATCTATCATTAATAGCATCTCCATTAGGTGTAAAAAACTTAGGATAATCCAAAACTGAAGTTGTATGTACTCCTGTATCATTACACCCAGAAACATCACGCACATATACCGTTTGAAAACATTCTTTTACGTTGTCAAAAACATTGCTTTCCTGCCAATTTCTATTATCCAAACTGTATTCAAATTCTTTAAATCTTTCATTATTATTTTTTATGGTTACTTTGATTCTATAGTCATTGCCGTAATTATTATCAATAATACTTGCTTCTATATCCAATTTATTTATTGATATCACTCCAATAGTCATCTTTACACTTGTGGCACACAGATGTGCATCTGGTGTAAATATATATTCTTCGGTTTTTAAGTTAGTTAACTCTGGTGACCATGATCCTGTAATACCATTTAAAGAAGTTGTAGGTAATTCTGATAACTCATCGCCAGAACAAATTGGATCAATTTCATTAAACAAAGGCACAATTTCTTCATTAAAGATAATTGCTATTTCATCTCGATGTATATTGCCTATACTATCTGTTACTGTAACCCTATAAGCTCCTGTTTCATTTACAGTGATAATACGTTTTCCTCCTGTATTTGATATCTCAACAAATCCATTGCCTGTATCTATTTCCCAAAAATAATTTCCATAGAGTGGGCTTTCATTTGGATTTGCATTTAAAGTTGTATTTGTAACGCCGCAAAGGTTTAAATCACCCCCCAAAACACTATCAAGAATAAATGGTGCAACTACTATAATAATATTAGTAGGTGTAGCACATTGATCTGAATCTGGTATAAATGTGTACTCTTGAGTTATTAAGTTGCTTAATATTGGAGACCATGATCCCGTAATACCATTTATAGAAGTGGTAGGTAATTCAGATAATGTATCTCCAAAAGAAATAGGAACTATTGCATTAAACAAAGGAACAACCCTTTGTTTAACAGTAATTTCCACTTCATCCTGGTGTATATCTCCTACAAGATCTGTTACCGAAACCCTATAGGTTGCTGTTTCATTTACAGTAATAATACGTTCTCCATTTGTATTTGGTATTTCAACAAATCCACTTCCTGTATCTATTTCCCAAAAATAATGTACATATTGCTGGTCTTGATTTGGATTTGCATTTAAAGTTGTAACATCACAAACTTCTGAATCATCACCCAAAACATGCACAATATCAACAATTGAGCAATCTGTAGTTCCTGCTTCTGATTCATCCAAATTTATTTGCTCTATTTGAACTAATCCATTTAAACCTATATTAGAGTAATTTGTTACTAACAAAACGTAATAATCACCTGACTTTACGTTATTTAGATGCATTTCTTCAATAGCAGCAATGCTATAACTACAATCCTTTACATTAGTAGTGTTAATAGTAGCATAAAAATCTCTTGCATTAGTAAATGTAGTATTAGTGGGACATCCAGAATCCAAAGACGTACTATATTTAGGTAAACAATGATCAGAAAAATCATTACACCTTACACTTTTAGAGTTAAAAGGTCCCCATACCACAAAGTCTACATCTAAGCCAGGTTCTACAAAAGGGTCTAACCTATTATTGGGCACTAAATCTGCCCATTGACTAATCCGAAACTTTACATCTCCCCCCTTTGCTATTTTAAAATAGAACCAAGAAGGCCTAGGATTTGTATCTAAGCAAGCTACTTGTTTTCCAGTACCCTCATTTATTACATCCGAAACGTTTTCAAATGTATAACGCCCCTGTGGATCCCAACAAATAGGTTTTAAATCATCACAACTTACCCCTCCAGGTGTATTAATAAATTGAGCAAAAAAAGTGGTGTGAATAAAAGCAAAAAAAATGAGTGTTTTGAATTTCATTTTTATTTTTAATAAAGTTGTCATTTTTATATTCTAAAAATCAGTATTAGTTACTACTTCCCATTATATCATGACTATTATTTTAATTCCGTAAAGTATTTACAGTACATAATAGGGTATTGCCAAACTCGAACTTGGGATTGATTAATACCATTAAAATCAATATGATTAATGAATTAATGAGAGTAAAACGTATCGAGACATGTATTTCTATAATGACTCGATACGTTTTCAGCGTATATGTAATACTATAAAACCAAAATTGGCTATATTGTATAACCTGGGGTTTTTAATCGTATACATTTTACACTTTTCTGAATTAATTAATTTGACCTTCTGCTGTTATTCTCTTTTCTTCCTTTTACTATGTAAAAACTAGATCTTCTATTTTTTTGGTGTTGTTCTTCTGTGCAATTTTCACAAGCATCTAGCAACTTATCTTCTCCATAACCCATAGCACTCTCTATTCTATTAGAAGCTATTCCTCTAGATATAATGTAATCTCTTATAGATTCTGCCCTCTTTTTTGATAAATGCTTATTATAATCAGCACTTCCTCTACTATCTGTATGTGATTCTATTTTGATAACCATATCAGGATAATTATTCATTACGGTTATAATATGCTCTAATTCACGCTCTGAATCTTTACGTATATTATGTTTATCAAAATCAAAATAAATAGGTCTGATTACTATTTCGTCTTCTACTATTAAAGGAACCAATTCGATATTTTGTACTACTACTTTGTTGTTAACACCTAAAGTTTTAATGGATTTTGTTGCTTCTCTATAGTTCTTTTTTGATGCTACAAAAGTGTACTCTTTATCACATTCGTTATCTGTAAAAAGGTAAGTTCCATCTTCTTTTATAACTTGTTCCTCTAATGATTTTTCATCTCCTGTAAATAGTATATCAACACCACCTAGCGGAGCTTTTGTTATAGAATCTGTAACAACTATTTTTATACTTTCTTTACATTCTGGTTTTACAATAAAACTATAAATATCATCATCTCCTTTTCCTTCTTTTCTATTAGAAGAGAAAAAGCCATACTTGTCTTCTTCATTTATAATAAATGAAAAGTCATCATAAGTACTATTTATTGGAGTTCCTATATTTATTGGCTTACCATACGTATTGTTTTCCAGTTTAGATTCAAAAACATCTAATCCTCCTAAACCTAAGTGTCCATTAGAAGCAAAAAACAAAGTTCCATTTTCGCTTATAAAAGGAAACATTTCTTTTCCTTCTGTATTAATAGTTTTTCCTAAGTTTTCTGGTTTACCATAGCTATTACCTGAAATAGCAACACGATAAATATCTGTGTTTCCATGACCTCCAGGCATATCAGATACAAAGTATAGATTTTTTTCGTCAGCACTTAATGCTGGGTGACCACATGAATACGCATCATTATTAAATGGTAATTCTTGTATATTTACCCATTTATTGTCTTTTTTTTCTGCTTTAAATAATTTTAAATGAGATATTCTATGATCATCTCCACGTAACTTTTTGCCGTCGTAATTATCTCTAGTAAAATAGGCTGTGTTTCCATCTTTTGTAATTACAAAGTTTGATTCATGATATTTAGATAATACGTCTTTTAATAACGTTATATCTGCTATATCTCTCGTACTTTTTTCTATAATCGATTCCTTTGCTTTATAGATATTTAAATAAGGTTGACGGTTCCATTGATATAACTTTCCTTTTGTTCCAGTTTTTGGACGTGTTGATGAAAAATAAAATTCTTCATTTTTAACAAATCCTCCAAAGTCAGAATATTCGGTATTACTTGATAGATTATGAAGATTAAAATAAATTTGAGGTTTGTTAGAATATTCTGTAAAATAATCTCTATTATTTTCTAATGCTATAGCACTAGTATTATATCCTTTATCTTTTAACTTTAACAACCATCTGTTAGATTCTCCTATTTTTTCATTAGTTTTCAATGTTTGAGCATACCTAAAAATATGATCAGGAATCGCTACTTTTTCATATTTACCTATTAATTTTTTATAATATTTTTCTGCTTCTTCATATTCATTATTATAATAATACGAATCTGATAACCTACTTAAAGTTAAATAAGAGTTATCTCCTTTATCATGAATCGCTTTATATATTTTTGATGATTTTTTATACGCAAATTCTTTAAAATACTTGTCTGCGGCATATTTTCGTTGCCCATATCCTATCGTTATTGATAAAATAAACAATATGTATGTAATTTTTTTCATTTTTATTAAGTTTTAAAAGAATCTTGGTGATTTTGCGGTTAATTCTTTGAAGAAATTCCAACGAATCATTAATTCGTAAGTTCCTGAATTATAGTTACTATAATTAGATGTCGTTAAATCGTATGCAAATCCTAATTCTAAGTTTTTAGTGGCTTTAAACCCTAGTAAAGCACTTATAGAATCATTCCAGCGCCAAGATGCCCCTAAAGTGAATTTTTTATTAAATAAGAAATTTGCAGAAACATCTAATGATAAAGGTGCTCCACTTACCACCTTAGTTAAAAACGCTGGCTTAAACTTTAGGTTTTCAGATAAGTCAAATACATACCCCCCTATAAGAAAGAAGTGCATACGTTCTGCTGCTACACCACCACCACTGGCAATTGAGTCATCATAGTATCGGGCTTTTAACATATTAGGGGTCGAAACTCCTAAATACAATTTATTTGTATAGTAATAAATACCTGCTCCTATAGTTGGTAAAAAACGACTGATGTTTCCTGTTAATTTTTTATCTTGAACGTCTTTCACCAACCCTTTATTCCAATCAACAGCTAAATGTCGTCCTCCCAGTTTTAATCCAAAAGAAATTTTTCCTTTCTCACTAGCTCGAATTATGTAAGAAGTGTTTATATCTAAAGCTATTTCGTGAGCTGGTCCTATTTGATCATTAGTTAAGTTCACACCTAATCCCATACCACTATATCCTAAAGGAGTATCATAACTTACTGTTTGTGTTGACGGAGATCCATCAACACCTACCCATTGTGCACGACCTAATAAATTAATTATTTTATGTTCATTAGTTCCTGAATACGCTGGATTTATGGTCATCGTATTATACATGTACTGTGTAAAATGCGAGTCTTGTTGGGCATTAACTTTAGATAAAACTAAAGTGAATACTAACAACAGTATAAATATTTTAAATTTCATGTTTCTTTTTTTATTTGATAATGTATAACCACCCTACTTTTGGCTTTGAGCCATCTCCAAAGTCTATTGCATAGTAATAAGTGCCTGATGGTAATATTTCTGAACCGTTTATTGTTGTTCTTCCTGTAGATAAACCTCTAAATACTACATCTTCATTATTATATCCAGATGCTTTATAAACTGAATTCCCCCACCTATTAAAGATTTCTACAGTATTATTCTTATACTTAGGGTTATTTATTCCTGTAATGTAAAATGTATCATTTTGGTTATCACCATCGGGTGTCATTATATTATATATAATTATATTACATTCACTTGTAGTAGTTACGGGTAAACTTATATCTGGGGAATTATAATCACAAGGATCGTTGGGGTCAGTATCATCTGGACCTATTGTTCCATCTCCATCGCTATCTAATTCTTTTAAATTTGATACTCCATCTCCATCACAGTCTGCTACTGCCCATAAACTTGTTGTTATTGATAAGTCGATTCTCGAAATATCTCCTCCTATACAAGGATCATTATCATCGGGGTCTGTAGTAGCATCTTCACCATCATCATCTTTATCCATATCTATTTCTCTAAAGTCAACTTCTGGTGTATCTGCTGTGCTGTCTATTGTGTCTAAAGCTCCTGCATTTAATGCATCATTAACATCAAATAGTGTTGCTATCGTATCTACTGTATCAAATGTATCTAATAACCCATCGCCATCAGTATCTACTGTTGTTCCATCATCTGTTAACCCTGATTCGGCTGTATCTGATACCCCATCATCATCACTATCTAAATCTAAATAATCTGGCAAATTCTCTGTAGTATTTGCATCGGTATCTGTTGGAGTTGTTATTGGGGTACTTCCTCCAAAGTCTGAATCGTACTGGTTATCGATTCCATCATTGTCATCATCTGCTTCTAATGGTGGCTGATAACCCGCAGTAGTTTGTCCCTCTACATTATCAGGTATTCCATCATTATCTGAATCAATATCTAGATAGTTTGATAACCCTTCATTATCTGTATTTGGTAGTATTAAAGCTGTTCCATTTGTTACTTCTCCTGATCCGCTTCCACTATCTACTGTATCTAAAGCGTCTGCTATCCCATCATTATCAACATCGATCATGGTATGGGAAAGACCTTGAGTTGGGTAGTCTACTTCACCATCTTCATTAGCATCTGTTCCTCCTGCTTCTACGATATCTAAAATACCATCGTTATCTGAATCTAAATCTAAATGGTTTGGGACCCCATCTCCATCTAAATCATCAAATATTGGTTGAGGGCTATTGTCATTATCACCTATTGCTGGATCTGAGTCATCGTCATCTAAATAGATTGAGAAGCCATCATTATCATTATCTTCATTTGGGTCTAATCCACCTGTTTCTATAGTGTCTAAAATTCCATCGTTATCATCATCTAAATCCATCCTATCTAATATTCCATCACCATCAGTATCTGTAACATCTACAAAATGAATACTTCCCGAAAAAAGTTTAGTAAAATACAATTTAGTTACCGAATTAGCTTCTGAAACATGAATTCCAGATGGATAATCCCAAGCATTAAAATTATCAAGAAAGACTTCTGCTGTTGGCGAAGAAGACTTAAGATCTATTTTTACGATTCTATCTACTATACCTGGGGCACCTGTAGGAGGATCGGCCACATATAAAATTTGATTTTTAACATCTAGATCTATTCCAGAAGGGGCATTTACATTGGTTACAACATCTTCAACAACGGGAGTCGAATTTGATAAATCAATCTTAGAAACCCTAGGTGTTCCACCTGAAACAGCCCTCTGTGTAAAATAAAGAGAATTATCAATCTCATTATAAACAATCCCAAACGGAGCATCTAAACTAGTAGCAAAGTCCTCTCCTACTATAGGAGTTGCTGTCATATCTAATTTGACAATTTTTCCAATACTATCTACAACATACAAGATATCACCCACAAAAGTTAAACTATAGGGAAATGTAGAATTGAAAAGAACGGGGATACTTGGGGCGTTTAAATCTGCTAAATCCAATTTTCTAATATGTTTTGGGTTTGAGCCAGAGTCTCCGTAATACAATTCATTGTTATATACGTCCATCCCATACGTCCTTGATGCCAGTTCATCAATAACTGTTGGTCCTGCACCGATATTATCTAAACCTAAATAAGATATACGACCATGGTCCCATTCTGAAAAATAAAGGAGATCGTCAATTATCTTCATTGATGATGGACTATCTAACCCATCACGCAATGTTACTTGAGCATTTATATTATAATAAAAAACTATTAAAAATATTATTAAGTAATTTTTCTTCATTCTTTTGTCTTAAAAATTAAATTCCGGCAAAATTATATAATTATTTTTATTTATTCTAAATAAAAATAATTATTACAAATTTTAACATTGTCAACACATCTTATTGACTATCAGTTAATTAATGTAATAAAATGAAAGGCGTATATTTTTAATGATTGATAATCTTGTAAAATATTCTTCCGTTTAACATTTTAATTTTTGACATATGCTTTTATAACTTTTTCATTTGAATATCGACCTACTTGTATAGTTTTCATACAAACCATTTGCCCAAAACTATCCTGCCTATAATTTTGGACTTACTACATTTGACTGGAAATTAAGTTGATGGAATTATTGCTATCTAATTTATCACTGAATTATGTCTAAACGTAAAAAGAATTATAGTATCGATTTTAAGCTAAAATCTGTAGAATCAGGTTATGCCAGAGGAAATATATTCCAGGTATGTAGAGAATTAGATATTCCTACATCGCGCTAGGCCGTTGGAGAAAAGAATTTAATAAATATGGTACTAATAGTTTCCTAAGTCGCGGTAAGCCAAACTCCGAAGGTCGCATATTTTAACATTTTCAGAAAAACACTTCCTCAACAGTTACAAACTCAATAAAAACAAGGGATCAGTGAACCGCTAGTATCTAAAGTCAAAAGGATTTTCATAATCAGAAATAGAAGGTTTTACCTAAAAAAAGGAAAATTCAGTACTCCAAACAGTACTCTATGCGAAAAAAAACGATGATTTTCAAGAAGAAAAAACACTTATAAACAAAAATAACCCCTTCAAAATGAATAGGTTATCTTTAGTAGCAGGAAAGATTGAAATATCTAACCATTCTATTGAAAATTTATTTGAATTAGAAGCATTTATAAAAACTCATCGCTCTAGTCTATAATTGCTATTATTCGTATTTTTAATTTATGGATTTAGAAAAGATAAAAGTTGAAATAGGTAATTTATCCATTGAAGATCAAGCTTTATTGGCGGCAGAACTTGAGAAATTGACATTGAAAGGAAGTCCCACAATTAAGGCACAAGCATCTCGTCGCCATATTTTGGATAGCTGTCCTCATTGTAGTCACCCCAAATATGTTCGTTTTGGGATAGACCGAGGAGCTCAACGTTACAAGTGTAAGTCCTGTCGTAGGAGCTTTACAGAATATACAGGCACTTGGATGGCAGGTTTACATAAGAAAGACAAAGTGGATGCCTATTTAGTCTTAATGTTAGAAGAGAAGAGTTTGGATAAGATCAAGGAATCTTTGAAGATCAATAAAAAGACTGCTTTTGATTGGCGTCATAAAATATTGGCTTCCTTAACGGATACGGTGGATACTTCGGTTCGTTTTGTGCCAGTAATTTCGGAGTTATGATGCCAGTGATTTCGGATCAAACTGTGCCAATT
>NZ_PGUB01000121.1:0-11933 GCF_002924285.1 Aquimarina sp. I32.4
TGCTACTAATGAAACTAAAAACAGCGGATTACAGATTGTTAAAAACAAAAATAGTTGCTAAATACATACTTTTAGCGAAGTGAGTAGGTTGTTGTATACTCATTACTCTACTTTTTTCTTTTAATAGAGAACTCAAAAAAAAACGTTTTCCCCCTTACTCAAATCCGGATCAGTCAACAAGGCATATAGCGCTAGCCTATCGGCGCGCCATATGCTTAGTTATTATCATAAGTTATATTGATGATTTATAGTTTTTTATACTAACCATAAAAATATCACCATAACATTTTAGAAAGAGGGGTATATTTAGTAATTTGCAATCAACTTCATTGGGATGATTTCTCTCCTGTACTTATAGTCAAAGTAGGAATTGTAAAGTTTTATTTTTAATACGTGAATAATGGCAGTTTTAGATAAAAAGTCATCACAACAACTAATTGAGTTAGAGGATAAGTACGGAGCCCATAATTATCACCCACTACCCGTAGTTTTGAATAGGGGAGAAGGTGTATTTGTTTGGGATGCGGAAGGAAAAAAATATTATGATTTCTTAAGCGCGTATTCTGCTGTAAATCAAGGGCATTGTCATCCAAAAATTGTAGAGGCAATGGTGAATCAGGCAAAAACGTTAACATTGACTTCTCGAGCATTTTATAACGATAAGCTTGGTGAATATGAGAAGTTTGCTACAGAATATTTTGGTTTTGATAAGCTATTACCTATGAATACTGGTGCAGAAGCTGTAGAGACTGCATTAAAACTTTGTAGAAAATGGGCGTATGAAAAGAAAGGTATTTCAGAGAATGATGCTCAAATTATTGTTTGTGAAAATAATTTTCATGGGAGAACAACAACAATTATTTCATTTTCTAATGATCCTGTAGCCAGAAAAAACTTTGGCCCTTATACTGATGGATTTATCAAAATAGAATATGATAATTTATCAGCTCTAGAAGAAGCATTAGAAGGTAATAAGAATGTTGCTGGATTTTTGGTAGAGCCTATTCAGGGAGAAGCTGGAGTATATGTTCCTTCAGAAGGGTATTTGACAAAAGCAAAAGCTTTGTGTGAAAAGCATAATGTATTGTTTATTGCAGATGAAGTACAAACGGGAATAGCACGTACTGGTGAATTATTAGCTGTTAATCATGAGAATGTTAAGCCTGATGTATTGATTTTGGGTAAAGCATTGAGTGGTGGCGCGTATCCTGTTTCTGCGGTGTTGGCAAATGACGCTGTTATGGAGGTTATCAAACCAGGGAATCATGGAAGTACTTTTGGTGGTAATCCTGTTGCTGCAGTAGTGGCAATTGCTGCTCTAGAGGTAGTAAAAGATGAAGAACTGGCAAGAAATGCATCAGAACTTGGTGAGTTGTTTAGATCAGAGATTAATAAGTATATAGAAGATTCCAAAATAGTAAACCTTGTTCGTGGTAAAGGTTTATTGAATGCTATCGTGATTAATGAAGATGAAGAGAGCGAAACAGCATGGAATATTTGTGTTGCTCTTAAAGAAAATGGACTTCTTGCAAAGCCTACACATGGTAATATTATACGTTTTGCACCACCATTGGTAATGAATAAAGAACAATTGTTGGATTGTGTATCAATTATCACGAAGACATTAAAAGACTTTGAATAATATATTTGATTAAATAAAAAAGGAGGCTATTTTTAGCCTCCTTTTTTATTCACTAAGTAAGTATAATACTCCGACAGTAGTATAATGTTATTGATTCATTATTTCTCCCCAAGGCATCATGGCGGCTCCAATAAAAATAAAATAAGCTATAATGATTAAAAAGTATAGTGCGCTAAGAATAGTTCCTATCAATGCACATACTCTACCAGCTTTTAGATTTTCATATCCAATATATAATTCTGGGTTTGCTAAATATATTTCTTTAGATTTTTTGGCTATTACTAATGCTATAATACCAAATATTAATCCGAGTATTCCATAGCAAAAACAGGTTACTATAGAAGCTATTCCGAAAATTAATACTAGAGTAGCATTAGGTAGTTGTTGTTTGTTTTCCATATTGGTATATTAGAATTTTATAATATAATTTGCAATAATAAGTATACTATTTAAGATATAGAAGAATTGTAAAGTTTTAGCTCCATTTTTTAACTTAAAAAAAAGATGTACGATTAGATAGCCAAGCATAACTAGTAAGGGGATAAGTGCTGGATACATCATTAAAGAAGCAGTTATATCTCCCTTTATAAGTAATATGAAACTTCGTTGAAGTCCACAACCTAGACAATCTATACCAATCATTTTTTTTGTTGGGCATTGTAGAAGGTGATTTTCTAGATAGTTGATAATAGATTCCAATACTAAAGTTTTAACAAATTTAAAAAGAAAAACTGCTCAAGATGATACCCTGAACAGTTTTCTTTTACAATAATTTATAGAGGAACTATGCTCCTGCTGATCTTTTCATTTCTTCTATCATTTCCATATACCCATCCATACCAACGGTTGCAAATAAGATAATAACATATATTAAGTAGATGATACTTAATATAAGTCCAATAATTGCTAGTATTTTACCTGTTTTTACATTGCTATATCCATCATACAGCTCTGGATTTTCAGTATATAAAACATTTGCTTTTTTTGCTAATACCAAAGCTACAATCGCAAATATAATTCCTAAAACCCCATAACAGCAACACCCTACTATTGATAGGATACCAAATACTAAGATAAGAGTTGAATTGGGTAAAGTTTGTTTTTCCATAGTGTGATTTGATTAGTTTAAAAAATAATTCATTTTGATTATATAACTTATAATAATTGTAAGTACTGATATGATTATTAAGCCTAGTTTAATAATTCTGTCATTTTTAAAAGGGATAAAAAAATTAAAACAAATAAAAAGTAATAAAATAAACAAAGGATATATTGCTGGATACATATGAAATGCAACAACAAATTCACCTTTTGCAAATAATACAATAGAACGTTGCATACCGCAACCCAAGCAATCTATCCCTAATAGTTTTTTATTAAGGCAAGGAAGCATATATTTTTCCAATAGTAATGATTTAAGTACTTTTTGTTTGCAAGATACATAATTAAGTTATTTTATTATAAGGTATAAAATCTATTATTTAATACTTTTGCGATTCTCAATATGGAGTGATTGATATATAAAGAAGTATTAATTAGTTATAATAGTTATAAGATAATAAAGTATAATACACAACATGAATTACAGTAAGGTCAAAAAAAAAGTAAGTATACTTTTTATTCTTATAGGTGCTATTGCGATTATAAGTGAGATTTCTTCAAATGAAAAAAACTATTATATACAGAGTGCTGGATTGGTTTTTTTGATGCTTGGAATTTTTTGGGTAAATACCAATGTAAAATCAAAAACAGAAGTTAATTCTGAACAATACATTGAAGAGGAAGAGTAGTTATGATTAAGATTGGAGATATTGTATCTGTTATAGATGATCCTATAGACGGTAAAGTTATAAAGGTTACACCTGAAGAGGTTGTTATAGAAACTGAGGATGGATTCGAAATGACTTTTTTTATACGAGAAGTTGTAAGAATTAAATCAGGAGAGATGATTATTCCTTCTTATGAAGAGGTAAGTAAAAATTTGCAACAGAAAGAGGTTTTTAAAAAAAGACCTAAAAGAACTGTTACAAAATCAAAAGAACGTACGATTCCTCCTATGGAAGTGGATTTACATATCAATAAATTGATAAAATCTACAAAAGGAATGGCAAATCACGATATTATAAACTTACAGTTAGATACTGCAAAAAGACAGTTGGATTTTGCTATTAGTAAACGTATCCCTAAAATTGTCTTTATACACGGAGTAGGACAAGGGGTATTAAAAGAGGAGCTTAAATACCTCTTTGGTAGATATGATAATATACGAATTTCTGATGGTGATTATAAGAAATATGGGTTAGGTGCAATGGAGATATATATTGTACAAAACCCAAGGTAATCGTTTTTTTAGTACGTTACTTGTACTATTCTAAAGTAATTTCCTCTGTACCTACTATTAATGATTCTACAGTTATTGGTGTACCAGTACCTTCTAGAATAATGTTTTTTAGTGTATAAGTTCTACTTACTCGCTCTTTACCTTCTACAGGAGCTAATTTTTTATAACTAATTTCTATAACACCATTAGTACTTTTAAGTTCTCTGGTTGTACTAATACTACTTGGAATAAGGTTGTTGCAAAATGTTTCTATTACGTTTGGTTCAGGTATTGTATCGCTAAATTCTCTGTAAGTTATTATGTTACTGGTAGTATTTAATGTAATTGTAATAGGTGTATCTTCTGATATATTTGCTAATACAGGTATAACATCAAAAGTTTCATCTGTAAAGTTTAATGAAATCGCTTTATTTCTATCTGTTGTATTTACTTTATAAATAGTAAATGTATTAGGGGTAGTTTCTGAGCAGGTTTTTATGTCGCCCGTAAAATCAATAGATATATCGGCTTCTATAGTATCACTACCTAAAACTAATACTTCATTACGAATTGTACGACCATCACCTAGAAGAGTAGAGTTGAGAACAGTTAATGTTCGGATATATCTTTTTTGAGTATTTGCAGTAGGATCTAATTCAGAATAGCTTATTTCTAAAGTTCCATCAGAACTTACCAGTTCTTCAGTAATTGTACTGTTACTGGGAGGAATGATTGAACAAAAATAATTTGAAGTAATAGTGTTTTCAAACTCTCTGTAAATAAGTTGATTACTGTCTGCGTTTAAAGGTATTGTTGTTGGTTCGGAAATAGAGATGTCATTGGTTTCTGGAGTGATATCAAAAGTAGTGCTAGTAAAATTCATCGATAATGCACTATTGGTATTATTATCAACTTTGAAAAAGACAAAGGTGTTTTTACTATCATTAAAACAATTTTGTAATTCTGCTGTAAAATTATTGATATCATTTTCAATTATATCTCCTTCACTACAAGCAGATAGTATAACAATAAAAATTACGAAATAAGAAATTTTATTTATCATAATATGAACTATTATTTTTTGGTAGTTATAGGAGTTGGTACATCTATAAAACCGAAAGAGAAATTTTTGTCTTTAAAAATTTCGTTATTACCATCAAAAGCAAGATTGTTTACAGATACTGTGGTTCTAAAAGTTGTTTGTACAGTATTATCAAGCTTTGGTTCTACAGTAACTGGAGTATTGGTTGATTGAGCGTCTAGGTAAAAAGGAGTTCCTGATATAGGATCTCTATCATCTCTTGGGCTTCCATCACCATCGGCATCTTCAAATCGAGTTAAAATACCATCATTATCATCATCTTCTTCTAGATAATCGGGTATATTATCTTTGTCTGTATCTCTGGGGTCATCATTATTAGCAATCTCATTAGGTAATTCTACACTTGTAAGAATATTATCATTATCATCGTCTTGATCTTTATAATTAGGAATCCCATCCCCATCAGTATCATCGTCATTTAGATCACCGTTTCCATTTATGTCTTCATCTTCCGCAGGTATTCCATCATTGTCATCTTCTAGACTAATTTCATTCAGAATTTCTACAGTACCTTGAACCCCTTTAAGTTCTTCTTCTATAGCAATTTCACTAGAGGGTACGTTTGAGCAAAAATAAGTACTGGTAACAGCAAGATTAAAGTTTCTGTAAACTAGATTACTATTGTCCTTACTTAGTTCGATCGTTATAGGTGTTGATGTAGGAATTGTATCAGAATAAGTTTCATTAACGAAACTAAATGCTATAGCCTCATTATTATCTTTATTAATTTTGAAAAAGACGAACTCGTTTTGTTTAGCACCTTTGCAAAGCTCTAGAGTAGCATCATCAAATTCAAAACCAGTAATTATAATATCACCATCATCACAAGAGGAAAGGCCTAGTAGAAGAAAAAGAAAAGAAAAATATTTTGTCACTTTTTTTTAATTTAATTTGGGATATAGCTTATTATATTTCATTCGTATATAAAGACGAGAGAAAAACTAAAATGTTTTAACATTTTGAGACAAAAGTAAAGGAATTGAAAGATTATAACACGTCTGGTTGAAAATAATTTTATTTAGATTAGTTTTGTTTCCATAAAAATTAGGAATATTGCAAAAAGACGATGTTCTTTTTGTTAAAAGTCTTGATTAATTTGTTTAAACACCTAATTATTTTGTTTTATGCAAAAGGTTTATTTTGATAGTGCGGCTACCACAGAGGTAAGACCGGAGGTTATTACAAGAATGGTTTCTGTACTAAAAGAAGATTTCGGAAATCCTTCTTCAATACATAGTTATGGTAGATCAGCCAAAAATCATATTGAGCAAACTCGAAAAAATATTGCTAAATATTTAGGAGTGAAAGCTTCAGAAATTATATTTACTTCAGGAGGGACAGAAGCTGATAATCTCGCAATAAATAGTGCAGTTAGAGACTTAGGAGTAAAACATATAATTACTTCAAAGGTAGAGCATCATGCAGTATTGCATACTGTACAGGAGATAGAAAACCGTACTGAGATAAAGGTGAGTTATGTAGATATAAATACTGATGGAAGTATCGATTATAAACATTTAGAATCATTAGTAAGCACTTCAGAAGAGAAGGTGTTGGTAAGTCTAATGCATATCAATAATGAGGTAGGTACTATTTTAGATATTCAAAAAGTTGGTAATTTGTGCAAAGAGTATGGTGCACTTTTTCACAGTGATATGGTTCAAACCATAGGCCATTATGATGTTGATCTAAGTACATTGAATGTTGATTTTACTGCGGTAAGCGCTCATAAGTTTCATGGCCCAAAAGGTATTGGTTTTGCTTACATTCGTAAAAATTCTGGGTTGAAGCCTTTGATTTTTGGAGGAGAACAAGAAAGAGGGTATCGTGCAGGAACAGAAAGTGTGCATAATATTGTAGGAATGGATGAAGCATTACGATTATCATATGAAAATCTGGATACAGAAAAGGAATATATTGCAGGTTTAAAAAAATATTTTATTGATTTGTTGAGTACTGCAATTGATGGAGTAAAATTTAATGCAAGTTGTTGTGATTTTGATAAAAGTACATATACTTTGATTAATGTATGTCTTCCTATCTCAGAAGAAAAATCAGGGATACTATTGTTTCATTTGGATATTAATGGAGTTGCTTGTTCAAAAGGAAGTGCATGTCAAAGCGGAAGTGGTAAAGGGTCTCATGTGCTAACTGAGATACTATCTGATGAGGATTTAAAAAAGCCATCAATACGTTTTTCTTTTTCAAAATATAATACAAAAGAGGAGATAGCATATGTGGTAGAGGTTTTGAAAAAATTTATAGAAGAAGAATAGTGAATTCAGGTTTTTTAGTTTTAAAATTTCATTCCTAGGCGTACATTGAAAACTCTGGGGGTCAAGAAATTTGGGATAGCATATTGTCGTCTACTAGCTGCATCTCTAACAAAGGTGTTGGTGATGGCATTTTGATTATCAAAGATGTTATAAATTTCACATCCTAGATATAGTTCTTGAAACACATTAAGAAAATGACCCTCTTTAAGTCTTTTATTTTTATCGACGATGAGATATGAAATACCTAGGTCGGCTCTTCGATAATCTTTTAGCCGTGTTAGATAATTATATGGGTCTGCATAACTAGGAGAACCACCCGGAACTCCTGTTTGGTATACCATATTCAAATACATTTTTAAACTAGGTATAGTGGGGACATAGTCTTGAAATAATACTCCAATCTTTAATCGTTGATCTGTTGGTCTAGATATATATCCTCTATCATCAATATTTTCTTCGGTTTTTAGATACCCAAAACTAACCCAACTTTCTGTTCCAGGTACAAACTCTCCGTTAAGACGTACATCAATTCCCTGTGCATATGCTCTGGCATTGTTTCTGGCTCGATACCGTATTCTTACATTTTCTATGGTATAAGGGTTTACATCTGCTAGTTTTTTATAATATATTTCTGTAGTGAGTTTAAAAGGCCTTTTCCACATAGAAAAACTATAATCATTACCTAGCACAACATGAATAGATTGTTGTGCTTTTACATCGGGTTGTACAATTCCCAAAGAATCTCGTAATTCTCTATAAAAAGGAGGTTGATGATATATTCCTCCTGAGGCTCTGAAAATCATATCTGTTTTCCAGTTAGGTTTTAATGCAATTTGAGCTCTTGGGCTAAATACAATTTGAGAATCTGAACTATTAACAGTACTTCCTGCAATATTCCAGTTATGTGCTCTTATTCCAATATTGGCCCATATTTCATTTTCTTTTATATTGGATCGTATACTATATTGTGCAAAACCTGAGATTCTATCTATTTTAGTGTCATTTGTAGCTCTTACACTGGTAAAAGGTACAATCGGGCTTACATTTGGCGTATATGGCTGATCATTTATAAGATCTAATATTGGAGGTCGTATAGAAAAACCAGCAGAATCAATAACCTCATATTCTTGTAAACGATCTCTGATATCTTCTGTAGTATATTTGATCCCCCAATCAAATTGATGTTGATCTATAGTATATGTTCCTTTGTGTGCTATATTAAGTATTAATGCATCAAGGTCATTTCTAGCATGTGTTAATTGAGAACCTATGCCTTCACTAAATGTTACTTCTCCTAGATTTTCGCTACCAATATCTGTATTGACTGTTCCTAATGAGTAATAAGCAAGAATGTCATAATATTCTTGTTCTTGAGTATGATATCCAGAGGTAATTAGTTTAAGAGTTAGGCGATCATTAACATTATATGTTCCTTTTAAAGCGCCAAAATAGGTAGAGTACCTATCTTTTTCCTGTCCGTTATACAAGACAGTTAGTGCTTGTACAGATTGTAATGTGCCAAAATTGACTTGTTCTTCTAGGGGTTCGTAGTTGTATCTATTAAGCGATACATTACCTAAAAAACCTAATTCAAATTTATCAGAGAAGCTGTATGATAGATAGGTTTGTACATCAGCAAATCTGGGTCTAAAATTGACTTCTGTGTTTTTAGCATTTACCAATAAACTATTATCTCTATATCGTAGCCCTGCAATCGCAGAGAGTTTTTTGTTTTTAGAAATTCCACCAGCAGATACACTTCCTCCCAAAAGACTAATATCTGCAGTTGCTCCTAGTCTTGTTGGTCTTTTATAAGTGATATCTAAAACAGAGGAAAGCTTATCCCCATATTTAGCTTGAAAACCTCCTGCCGAAAAATCGACATTACGTACCAAATCAGTATTTACAAAGCTTAATCCTTCTTGTTGACCAGATCGAATTAGAAAAGGGCGATATACCTCAATTTCGTTTACATATACTAGATTTTCATCATAGTTTCCTCCACGTACAGAGTACTGTGTACTTAATTCATTATTAGAACTTACTCCAGGTAAACTTTTAAGGAGCCCTTCAACACCTGCATTTGCAGAAGGAGTTGTTCTTATAGTTTCAGGATCTAATGTTGTAATTCCTTCTACAATTTTTCTTTCTCTACCAGAGATAATAACTTCACTTATTTGCTCAACATCAGCTTTTAATACTGGGTTGAATTCATATTCTTGATTTTTTTCAAGCCGAATTACGAACTGTACATTTTTTAGACTAATATGTGATATGCTTATTTCAACTTCTTGATCGGCAGGGATACTTAGTTGGTAAACACCATTTTGATCAGATTGAGTACCAGAGGTATCATAAGAGATATTGGCTCCTTGAACAGGAGTTTTGTTTTCATCAAGGATTACTCCTTTTAATATTGCATCTTGAGCAATAGAAAAGTTGTTAATTGCTACTAAAAAAAATAAGGAAAAGAAAAAATTAGGTTTCAAGAGATAAGAGTGTTTTAAGGTTTTCTAAAGAATGTAGTTTCAAATGTTGCTCTGTTATTCACCTTATCTAACACCACAAGTTTAAAATTATTTTCTGAACCTGCGATAATTTTATCATTAAAATCATAAACTAGCATGCCTGTTTTATAATCATATTCTAATAAGATGAATTTACCATTAATAGTACCTCTATAACTTTTTATTCCAGATTCAGAATCATTAATCTTAATTTTTAGATGTGTAGCATCAGACAACCATTTATTATCAGAAACATTAATAGGAACGATAGTTGGTTTTCGGATATCACTAAATACACCATATGTTCCAAAGGTTCGTGTCCTGGTAGATAATCTATTCCCTCTTTTGGAAGTTCTGGAATAATAAGATTTTTTGGAACCATTTATTCGACCGATATAAAGCTTTTTTTTATCAGCTTCTTTATATTTAGAAACATCAAAAGCTAAAGTCATATTTTTATGTAATGGGGTTTTGTTATTATGGATTTTAGCAGTTTCTCCACTTACAGATATATCTAGGTATGTATCATGATATAAACTCCCTTTCTGAATTAAAAGATCAAAAATTCCAGAACTATATGTGTAATTCTCATTTGCTTTGGCATACTCTTCTGTTGTTATGTGTTCTTTCTTGGTTATAGACTCTGTATGTTTTCCTTGGATAGGTACTTTGATTACTGTGGTATTGTTTTTATAATCTTTTATGTGAATTATATAATTATAAGAGAGGCTATCTTTGATAGTTAAAAAACCATTATTTGTTTTCTTTTTGTAAATAGTCAGCGGATTGTTTTTTTCTACAAAAAGTTTGGTAATTCTATTTCGGTGTTCTTTGAAATATGAATAATCGATCAATCTATTTATGTATCTGGTTTCACCAAAAGAAAAACGATTCATTTCTATTTTTAAATTTTCTTGACCATTGATTTCTGTGATAATTTTATAAACACCATTATTATTTGCTGCAAGATCCTGTTTGTCTATGGTTGATACACCAAAACCAATCTTGTCATAAGCTGATATACTTTCAGCCTTGTAGCTTCCACCTTCTAGAGGAGTAAGTTTTAATTTAACAGGTTTTTGAGTTTGGTTTACATGTGCATTTTTACCAAAGCTATATGCCCAAAGACTCTGTATGATTGGCTTTTTGGTATCTTTAACTTCTATGCCAAAAATCATTGGATTCATAGGCCTAGCTCTTGGGTCTCTGATCTCAAAATGTAAATGTGGCCCTGAACTACCTCCTGTATTACCACTATAGGCAATAATATCACCTTGTTTTACATTTAGAGTTCCTGATTTAGGAAAAAGTTCTATTTGATAAGATTCTTTTGCGTATTGTTTTTCTTTTACAAAAGCTTCAATTTCTGGAGAGAAATTTTTTAAGTGTGCGTATACAGTAGTATATCCATTTGGATGAGTAAGATATAGCGCCTTACCGTAACCGCCATGTGAAACCTTTATTCGACTTATTCTTCCAGCAGCAGCAGCATATACTTTTAGACCTTCTTCCCCTTTGGTTTTCATATCTAATCCTGAATGAAAATGATTGGACCTAAGTTCACCAAATGTTCCAGAAGCTACTACTGGGATATCAAGAGGGTTTATGAAATAGTCTTTAGGTAGATTCTTTTGTGCGTAACCAAAGGAAAAACCGAATAAAATAAAAGTTATAATTTTTCTCATATAAAGAAGGGGTACTGTTATAGATTTTTAATTGAGCTTATAAAGCTACTTATTTTTTAATAGATTATATCATTTTCAATGCTTGATTAATAGCATTATTCAGGTATTCACCCGAAATAATTTTTGTACAAACTTTGTTAACATTAGTTTTCATGTTCTGCTACTCTTCTGGAGATATGTTTTCTAAGAGACCATTTAATTCCTCGTGGTTGCCAATAGTAAAGCAATATTGATGTCTGTAATAAAGGAGCTAATGGCTACTTTATATAGTAAACATAGTAATCCTACTTTGTCATCTTAGGTTTGATTGTTCTTTTCTTGGTCTCTTAGTAGTTGTTTGATGTATCTTTGATGCTGTTCAAGAATTAGATTTATAGCTAATTGCGGAGTTTCTATTTTAG
>NZ_PGUB01000122.1:0-11609 GCF_002924285.1 Aquimarina sp. I32.4
TGAAACCATTTAATGGAGTGGCAACTAAATATCTACAGAATTATATGAACTGGTTTATGGTCTTGGAACGCATAAAAGAGAATAACCAACGTCTCAAATCCTTTGCCTACTATGCCCTTGCTGGACAAAATGCATGGCAAATTTGGAAAACAACAACTGAATCAGTCATATAGTAGAATATAGCTATGTTTTTTAGTCCAAGGGTGTGATGGTGCAAGTCGTAAAAAAGGGTTTTTATCTATATCAATATCACTTCCTTCAACATTTGCATATAAATGATGTGAGCGAATATGTCTTAACCCCCAAAGTAATGGGTCAATACCAACAGTCAGAAAGCTAAAAAAATGTAAAATTTGGTTGGCATTTTTATTTTTAAAAGCGGTATTGTGTGATGCGTCGTGACCTAAACTAAATCCAAGTAATAAACCCGATAGTTGGAATATTAAATACATTGTCCAAAAAGTAAAATCGTTATTTGTATTTAGCAGAAAATAATAACTTCCGTAAGAAATGAGCGACCAAAACAGTCCTTTTATCCAAAAATTAGTTTTTCCAAACTTAAAGTTAGAACCGCTTAATTCAGAATGAACTCTATTTCTTAAAGTAAAATAAAATTCCTTTTCTTTTTTTGTGTTTTTAAATTTTCTATTGTTCATTTTTAAAACTCTGACTAATGTCAATTTTTATTTTTTTTGAATTACTACAAAAATTGACTCATGGTCTAAGAGATTAATAGAGTTTCTTTATGTAGGGAACTACCGATAATGATAGCTTATTTAAAAAGCTTACTTTAATGATATTAATTTCTTTAAAAATACATTTTTCTGATGTTTGCTTGGGTATAATCCAAATTATAATTTTTTTTTAGCAATGATCTCAAAAAAAGCTTTGCGATAGGTATCTCCGATAGGGAGTGCTTTATCATTGATATATACATGCAATGAATCTGTTTTTTGAATATGATTGATCGCTACGATATATGATTTATGAATTTTTATGAATCTACTTTTAGGTAGTGTATTTTCTATATGCTTGAGCGTACTATAGGTAATGATTTGTTTATTGGGTAGATGAATGGCTGCATAGTTTTTTAATCCTTCTACATACAGAATCTCATCGATATAGGCTTTCTCATAATTATTTTTGCCATCAGTTTTTATAAACAGGGATTCTTTTGTAGAACTACTAGCATCGATATCTATGGTAGTTGGTTTTACTTTGAGAACGGCTTGATAAAAACGCTCAAACTCAAAAGGTTTTAACAGATAGTCTACCGCATTGAGATCATACCCTTCTAGTGCAAATTGTGGATAAGCAGTTGTAAAAATGATTAGCACCTTGTCTTTGATGATTTTGGATAATTGAATCCCTGATAGATCTGGCATTTGTATATCCAGAAATACAAGATCAATGTTCTTACTTTCTATGTGCTGTAGCGCTTCTAGTGCTTTTGTGGTGGTTGCGGTGAGTTCTAGAAATGATACTTTAGATACATAATTCTCTAGCAACCGTATTGCTGGTGGTTCATCATCTACAATCAGGCAACGTAGGGTTTTGCTCATAATGGAATTTTTAAAGAGGCTTCAAAATAAGAATTTTCTTCTTTGCGAGACAGATGATACTCATTTTTATAAAGTGCAGTAAGGCGTCGTTGCATGCTGGTATAGCCAATCCCTTGTTTTTCATATTTTTCTGAAGTGGCTATCTTATTTTTGGTATGAATTTCAATAGTATCTTTATGGATTGTAATTTTTATTATTGCTCTGGCAGAAGCATCATTTACAATACCATGCTTAAACACATTTTCTACAAAATGAATCAATAACATGGTGGGGATGGTGTGATGGGTAGCATTACCTTCTACCGTATAATCTACTGCCAGATTATCTTCGTATCGTTTTTCAAAAAAATAGATATAATCAGTAATGAACTTTATATCTTTTTCTAGAGGTATGGTATCATATTGTGTCTCATAGGTTACAAATCGAAGTAAATCTGATAGTCTATGAATATCTGAAGCAATTTTGGGCTGGTCTATGATAAGGTCTGAGTAAAAACTATTCAGAGTATTAAATAGAAAATGAGGGCCTAATTGAGATTTGAGCAATTGTAGCTCCGCTTTTTTATTTTCTATCATAAGTTGATGAATCGCTTCTTTATGAGCTACAAATCGAAAGAAAAGATATATAGCGGTACTAAATAATAGGCTTTTGGATGCATAATAGGAGTTATCAAATACATAATATACAAAATGCCGGTAATCATCACCATAGTTATGTATTCCTGTATAGCTGTATAATACGATCTCTTCTAGAAAATAGCGAATTCCAGCAAATAAAAACACCAATACAACGGCTCCCAAGAGATATAATAAAATACGTTTTCGTGATAACATCAAGGGACATAGTATCTTATAGTTAATAGCATAGACACAGAAGAAACTCATATACATAGCCATAGTATATAATACTAAGGGGGAAGAAAAATAATCTGTCCAATCATTATGGTGTTTATAGATATAATCTCCAAATGTACTCATCACTATAATCAGTAGGGCAAGCAACAAGTGATATCTCCAACGGTGTTGTAATACAGTCATACATCAAAAATAAGGTTTTGAATATGTATGTTCTCTCTTTTTGGTAGCAACTGTCTTTTTCTTTATACAAACCCCATAAAACATACAACCAAATATCTAGTCGTAGTTTTTTTACTTTTTGTCAGGTAAAGTGTGGGATAGGTGTAAACTCATGATTTTTTACTGAAGTAAGAATTTACTTTGATCAAAAATCAAAACACATGAAACCATATATTCTAGTAGTGAGTATCATTCTATTTTTTTCGTGTAAAGAAAAACCCCTTGATACTCCCAAAATCACCAATCAAAAAACGAACAGTATCTCTACTATACCAGTAATAGATTCCTCTTATATTGCAACCAAAACAAGGTATTTTACCGTAGATAGTACCACAATAAAAGGAGAGGGACGTATAGTGATAGACACCATACTATCCCAATCACAATTTGTAATGTTTGGTGAAAACCACGGATCAAAAGTTACCTCACAACTCATTACAACGCTTGTGCCTATGTTGCATGCAAACGGGTTTCATCACACTGCTTTTGAAGTTGGCCCGAATTCTGCAAAAAAACTGATAGACCTAAGCACTCCTGTATCGACTACTGTAGAAAAACTAAAAACATTTAACACACGATATTCATTAGAAGAAGATTATCAGTACCCTATTCCTTTTTTTAGTGGAGTAGAAGATGCGCAGTTTCTTCAGGCTGTACGCCAAAAGAATATGAATATATGGGGATTGGATCAGGAGTATTATTATGCTGCCCCGTATTTTATGGATGAATTACTCTTTTTGATGAAAGGTCACCCCGATTATGCAAAGATTGAATTAGAAAAAGAAAAAGCTGTTGATATTATAAAGTCATGGTATACTCAAAAAGATGCTAACAAGATTTTTGATACAATTCAAAAATCTCCTGTGGTACAACAATATTTTAATCGTTTTGCAGGAAATGCGCTTGCAGAACAGATGCTCAACGATTTAAAAATAAGCTGGGATATATATAACAGATGGAAAGAAGATTCACATGCAGATAGAATAAGCTATATGCGTACTAATTTTATGAATCGATACAATGAAGCACTAGAAACAGAAACCGCTCCCAAAGTATTTCTAAAGTTTGGCAGTTTGCACGCATCAAAAATTTTAACCAATACATGTTATGATTTGGGGGATTTGGTGACACAGCTTGCCAAGAAGAATGCTAGTAAAGCTACTACAATTAATTCATGGCATCGATATTATATAAATGAAAAAGGAGAAGAGGAGGACCACCTAATAAAGTATGCTTCTTATTATAAACGATTACAGGATTTTATGGTTCAGGCAAAGCGTGACCAATGGGCAATCATCAATCTCGAATCGATACGAGAGGATATCTTGAAAGGTCGTATTGCATTGCCTACAAATGGAGATTATCATCGTATCAAAAGCTTGATCGATGGGTATGACTATCAACTGATTTTACCTTTGGATACCGAGGTAACACCTAATAAGGGGTAATCTATATCACATTAGTATAAATAACAAAAAACATTTTTTATGAGACATCATTTAATGGTTACTATTATCACTGTGTTTTCTGTATGTTTTTCTTGTATTTCTCAAGATCAAAAACCAGTTGTTAGTATTTTGGGGATGATGCATTTACACAATCCTGGTGCAGATGCCGTAAATATGGATATGGGTAATATCTACTCTGATAAAAGACAGGCAGAGTTACAACAATTAATTACCCTAGTAGCCAAATTCAAACCTACCAAGATTGCTATAGAAAAACCTTTGGGTGATACTTTATGGACTCAAATATATTATACACATTATCTGAATGGGGTGTTAGAAAAAGAAGTGAAAGAAGAGGATAAGTGGGCTATGCCTAGTGAGGTGGTACAACTATCCTATCCATTGGCAAAAAGGATGCATCATACCAAGTTGTATGCCATAGATGCTTTTACCGATTTTGAAATAGCCCCTGTATTGGCATATGCAAAAGAGCATGATCAGACAGTAGAATTAGCAGGATTTCAAAAAATGATCAGTAAGATGCAAAATGATATAGAATCTATTTCTAAAGATTCGGTATTGGATATTGTAAGGTTTGTAAACTCTCATGAGTTTGATAAAGAATACAATCAAAGCTTTTATCTAAAACACTTGGTCTCTATAGGAAAAGAAGATGAGTACATAGGTACAAAAGTAGTAGCAGACTGGTATTTTAGGAATCTAAAGATTTTTACCAATTTAAACAGAATCATTGAACCCAATGATAGAATTTTGGTAATTTATGGAGCAGGTCATAAAGATATCTTGGTTGATTTGATCACTGATAGAGCGGATTGGGAGTATTATGATATTGCCGCAATGTTATCTTCTGGTAAATAAATGAGGATACTCTTTTTTGAGTAGGTTTAAGTTTGTAACTTTGTGATACACAAACTCTTTCGGGTTTTTATGTTAGTTTTTGATAGGGCCAAAACTAGTACTGCATAAAAATTCGGAAATTAAAACCTAATTAAAAATGAAACGTATTTTAATAATCGTCGTTACCTTTTTTACGGTAATGAGTTTCGCACAAACTCAACAGCAAAAGCCCAGTGAACTCGTAGCCCAGCAAAAAACCTTGGGGGCAGAGTTCCAAAAAGTCCAGATTTTTTCTCCTGCTAGTCAACAGAAAAATAGCATACAAACCCCTAAAGGGCTTGATGACTATATGTTGTTTTCTGTAGATCAGAGAGCTATGAAATCTATGCAGGGAGGGTATCCTGCTACAATGAATTTAGAAATTCCAGGACAGAAATCCGCATTGTCAGTAGATTTAGTAAAAGTAACTATTACTACAGATGATTTTCAGGCAATAGATATGCCATCGGGTAGAGTATTACCTCGGGACAACACTGCTCATTATAGAGGTGTTGTAAAAGGAAAATCGAATTCTCTGGTAGCTATTAGCTTTTTTGATAACAAAATAGCTGGTTTTATTAGTATAGATGGTGAGAAAGATAATCTTGTTGTTGGCCCTGTGAAAACAACAGAGAACCATATCTTATATAGAGATGGACAGATGAGCTATTTATATGAACTGGCATGTGATGTAGAAGATGACTTAGAAGGGTATACAAAAGAAGAATTGGCTGCCCCCCAAAGTCGCGCTGCTACAAAATGCCCGAGAATATTTTTTGATATCGGTACCGATGTGGTAAATGATAAAGGCGGAAGCCAACAGGCTTCTAATTATGTAGAAGCTTTATTTAATCAAGCTGCTGCATTGTATGCAAATGATCAGATATTTATTAAGCTATCAGGTACAAAAGCATGGGCGTCTAATCAACCATTTAGCAGTGATTTAAATAGTTATATCAACTATAAAAATAGAACTGGTCTTAATGGAGATTTGGGGCATTATGTTACCTATGGGTATGGTGGAGGACAAGCTGGAGGAATCGGTACTCTCTGTAATTCATCAAGAAAATATGCCATTTCTGGAATAGAAGGTAGCTATGTCAATATTCCTACTTATTCTTTTGATGTATTCTTAATATCTCATGAGATGGGGCATAATCTAGGATCAAGACATACACATGCATGTGTGTGGAATGGTAATAATACAGCAATAGATGGTTGTGCAGGTTCTGTAGAAGGAAGTTGTTCGTTACCAGGAAACCCAGCTGGTGGAGGAACCATCATGAGTTATTGCCCTAAAGTGAGCGTAGGAGTCAATTTTAATAAAGGATTTGGACCACAACCGAGTAATGTAATTCGTAATTATATTGCAGGATCAAGTTGTTTACAAACTTGTGGCGGTGGTGGCGGATGCTCATCTGGAGATTCTGTGTCAGTTACTTTTTCTAATAATACAGATTGTACACTACAGTATTATAATAATAACTCATTACAAGGATCAGCAAATGCAGGACAATCATTTACTGCCAATACCACAGTAGGTAGTATATGGCAAGCTAGACAAGCATCTGGTGCTACTGTAGATGATTTTACCATTATTTGTGATCAAACAACTTATGCTTCTTCTGGTACTTGCGGTGGTGGCGGTGGTAGTTGTAGTGGATTACCACAATATGCAGCAGGAACTTCGTATAACCGAAATCAAGAAGTGCAAAATATTGGAGAGAAGTTTACATGTGATGTTCCAGGATGGTGTTCTTCTAGTGTAGGATGGGCATATGCTCCTGGTACTGGAACATATTGGCAATATGCATGGTCAAAAACAGGGACTTGTAGTAGAGCATCTATTACTTTTAAAGAAGATGAATCTGCAAGTGGATTAAATTTCACAATTTATCCTAACCCAGTGAGAGATCAATTAAACATAGAGTTTAATAATTTGAAATCTTCTTCTAGTATTAGTATCAAGAATATGAACGGAAGAATATTAGAAACAGATCAACTGAAAGCTTTATCAAAAGGAGCTACAGTAAAAAAATCTATGGATGTAAGTGATCTACCTAAAGGTATTTATTTTGTACAAATAACTATAGGTAGTAAAGTAGTTACACAAAAGATTTTTATAGAATAATTTTTAAATCATAATAAGTTTTGGTCCTATTAAAAGGTTGTCTGCAAAGACAACCTTTTTTTTGTTTTCTTATCAGTAAATTCAAACTCGTATAAAACCCCTGAAAAAAGGGTAGTACTATCTGTTAATAAATGATAGTTTTGTAAATGTGTCACTGTACTATTTTGATCACAAGAGTATTAGAAAGAATAGAGATTAAAAATAAAAGAATTATGAGGAGTATGTTTTTTGTGATGATATCATTGATTGTTTTAGGGTGCAGTTCCCAAAACGATAAAGACTTCAAAAAAGGAGCATATACCTCTAAAGAAAAACAAAGCTTACATGATGATCATGAGAAGTTTGAAAAACTGAAATTTGAAGAAGCAACAAAACAATTTGGAGAACCTAGTGAGACTCGAAAAATAAAAATCGATGATGAGACGGTACATTCTTTTCTCTCTGATGAATTGATACAAAAGTATTTTTCTAAAAAAGAATACCTGAAAAAAGATACCTATATGATTGAGGCCAGTTGGAAAAGACTTTCAGAATCATGGATCACTGTATGGTATATTTATGAGAAAGAAATCTGGAAACCAATACAAACATTGGTCACCATCTGATGATAAAAACAAAAGAATAAGTTTTTATGAAATGTATTTTTAAATTTGTGAGGTAAAATAGTACCAAAAACAAATTAATACATGAATAAAAACATACTTATTATAGTAGCTGTTCTCGCCTTAATACAACACACTTTTGGGCAACAGCAAACTACAAATTTTGATGACTCTAGTGAAAGGAGAATGGTATTCTCTGATATACTAAAAGAAGAACGTGAATTTCAGGTCTATTTACCCCCCAGTTATTATACTAATGATAAAGGTAATTTTCCAGTAATTTATATTATGGATGGGGATTATAACTTTAAATACATTACTGGACTAGTAGAATTATTATCTAGCGTAAGCGGAAAAATACCAGAATGTATCGTTGTAGGGATTGCAGACAAAGGAAAAGCAACGTATAGAAAAAACTGTACTCCTTCTTATCTTCCAAAACAACAAGGTAATGCATCTAATTTTATGTCGTTTATAGAGAATGAATTACAGCCTTATATTGATACACACTATAGAGCTTCTGATTATGAGATATTGATAGGTCAATCTATTGGTGGATTGTTTGTAACAAATTATCTACTTGAAAAACCAGAAACATTTGATTCTTATATTGCTATAGAGCCAGCATTATGGTTGGGAGACTACGAAATTGTAAACCGAGCAGATTCAATTTTTAAAGCAAACAAAAAGCTTAAAGCACATTATTTTGTCTCTCTGGCAGATACAAAAGAAATGGGAATTAGGCAATTGGTAGGGATATTGGATAAACATTATCCTATGGGAACTACGTGGGATTTTATGCACTTTGAAAATGAAAATCATAATTCTGTTGGACTGGTTACTGTAAAAGAATCCTTAGAAAAAATTTTTAAAAACTGGAACATAAGTAGAGAAGCGTTTTATAGTTTTAAAAGTTCACAAGAAATTATAGATCATTATCATCAATTATCAACTAATTTTTCAACCTCGATAGCGATACCTTCTTACTTTTTGGGTAATGTGATCTACTATTATTACAATCACAAAAAAGAGAAAGACTTATCTATCCTTGAAGAAGAAATAAAAGTTAAGTTTCCAGCCTCTATAGAAGAGTTCTATCTGCAACTGGCATTAAATCATTTTGAGAATAAAGAGTATGATAAAGCACTAGATGTGTATACAAAGAGGATCGCAAATAATCCGTTGTCTTATCAGGCATACGAGGGAATCTCAAAAGTATACTATGCACAAGGTGACTTCAAAAAAGCTTTAGAGATGAGTGAGAAATCTGTAAAAATTGCCAAAGAAAACAATGTTAGACAATGGATGCTAAATGAGCTGAATTCTAATGTAAGTACTATAAAAAAAGCATTAAAGTAATATATATAATAGTATGCTTAAAAATGAATAGTAGTGTATACTGCTATTCATTTTTATTTTTAGAATACATTGTAAAGTATCAAAAAGAGCACTTTTTAGTAGCATTAAATTTTTCTAACAAAAAAATAGTATGTTTATAAGGTAAAAGTAATTGGGAATTAAATGGATATAAAAAAAACGTTTGAGACAGAAAGGTTGATACTTAAACCCACATCAGAAAATGATGCAGCATTTATATTTGAATTATTGAATAGCCCAAAATGGTTAGCATTTATTGGGGATAGAAATGTTACTTCTGTAGAAAGTGCAAAAGAATATATTAAGAGCAGAATACTACCTCAGTTTGAACGATTGGGGTATGCTAATTATACCGTTATACGAAAATCAGATCAGGTAAAAATAGGAAGTTGTGGCCTTTATGATAGAGAAGGACTAGAAGGAGTAGATATTGGCTTTGCTTTTCTGCCTGGGTATGAAGGAAAAGGCTATGGTTATGAAGCTGCAAATAAGATAAAGAATTTAGCTTTTGACGAATTTGGAATACAAGAAATTTTAGCAATTACCGCAAAAAACAACCATTCCTCTCAAAAATTATTAGAAAAATTAGGGCTGAAATTGAATGGTACGACAAGATTACCTAATGAAGACGAAGAATTATTGTTATATATTATAAAAAAGAAATCATAACTAAAACAGACTTACCAAAAAAAGGGCTTATTTTTATAACTTATAAACTAAAACTATGAAACAAATTTATCTCATTACAATGATTAGCCTTCTGTTGTGTAGCTGTTCTAGTGACAATGATGTAACTACAACTGATCAAGATACTACTAATCCTGTTATCGAAAGTATTTCAGAAAGCAATGTAAAGGAAGGAGATATTCTCACAATTACAGGTAAAAACTTTGATCCTAATGAAACATATACTGTAACATTTAATGGTGTTGCAGGTACCATTACCGAAGTAAATGTAGCGTATATCAAAGTGGAAATTCCTGAGAACGCCACTTCAGGAAAAATACAATTAGTATATAATGGCAAAACAATAGAAGTAGGAGATATAGAAATCAGTGTACCTATAAGTAAATTATATGCATACAAAAGAGGAAGCTCACAAAGTATTGTAGAGATTAATACCAATGATGGTACAGAAATATCAACGATAGCTACTCTAGGTGATAACTATTATTCTGATCTGGTTTTTAATAAAATGACAAATGAGATTGTTGGTAAATATACGCTAGGAGGAATTACTCCAGAAAATGGTAGTGATATTTCTTTGGAAGTATTTTTTTATAAGATTAATACTACTACTGGAGTTATAACGGAAGCTGAAATTTCTACTGATTATGAGGATTTTGTAATGAATGCAGAAGGCAAGTTATATACTTATAAAAGAGGAAATCCACAGCATATTGTAGAGGTCAATGCCGATGATGGTACAGAAGTATCAACGATAGCTACTCTAGAAGACAATTTTCAATACTATGATAATTTTGTATTTAATGAAAGTACAAATGAAATTATAGCAAAATATATCACTCCAGGAGTTATAGACCCAGATACAGGAGTAGAAACTCCTACGCAAAAATATTTATATAGAATTAAAGTGGAAACTGGTGAAATTACGGAATTAGAAATGACTTCTGATTACGAAGATTTTATAATTACCCAAGATGGTACATTATATGCCTATAAAAGAGGAGCATCGCAGAGTATTGTAGAGATCAATACCAATGATGGTACAGAAGTATCAACAATAATTACACTAGATGATAAGTATTATTCTGATCTTGTATATAATGAAGTTACAAATGAGATTATAGGGAAATATAGAGAAGGAGGAGTTATTACTCCTGTTCCAGGAAACAATAGTAAAACAGCATTAACAGCATTTTTGTATAAAATTAATGTAGAAACAGGTGTAGCAACTGAGTTTGAGCTTGCTTCTGATTATGAAAGCTTAATAATACTTAATAAGTAGTATTTTGATACTAATTGTTAAATGTGATATATAAAAAAAAGGACACCGAAATACGAACTGTGTAAATAAAAAATAGTAAGGCTTTTAAAAGCCTTACTATTTTTTATTTACACAGTTTATTGCTCTAATCTCTATCAATTTCATTTCAACTTCAGCAAAGCCATGATTATTTAATGGTTTGATATATAGGTATTCATTATTAACTCTTGTGCTGCACCTTTCCTCCCATTCTAAATACAATCATGCCCGTATCAGTCAAAAATTGTACGATATTTTTTATAAATATTGAGTGATCTTTAATCCAATGAAGTGCTTCGTTAGAAAATATTAAGTCAAATTTACCTTTCAGTTTTAAAAACCTAGCATCCATACATTCAAAACTTAAATTGTGATTAGTAAAACTAGGGTGTTTTTTAGTAGCAAGTTTTATCATTTCTAAAGAGCTGTCTATTCCTAGCACTTCACCGTTAGTGTGCCACGAAGTGGCATACATCCAGTAGGTGTAAATCCTACCAGAGCAATTACCTGTTCACTCTGAAGATACATG
>NZ_PGUB01000123.1:0-11459 GCF_002924285.1 Aquimarina sp. I32.4
TCATGGCTCCACCATCCTTTTAGAATCTCTGGGTTTCTTTGTTCTGCTACTTCTTCTGCTATGTTTTGATTTCTAAGAGCGGGGTCTGTTTTGCGCCACCATTTTGAGATGACTACCTCACCATTGCGAATTACAATAGGTGTAGAGATCAATAGACTATACATGGGGCCATCTATACCACCATCTATATATTGTAATTCAATACAAAAGGCTCCTTGAAACTCTAGTGTTTTAAACATCTTGTAGCCATCAAAGGATTGTTCTTCTATTTTGCATTCTTTTCTCATGGTGCGCGATAGTGCCCAATCATCCAAAAGATGTGTCCACCTGCCTGTATCGGGGACTACTACCCTGTAGATACCTGTTTGTGGTGTGGCAGAGGGCATACCATTAAAATCTGTTTGTTGGTGTACTTGTTCTGTATATGATAGTACAGGAACACTATATCCATCGATATAGAATTTTACATTACTACGTGTTGACATAACGTATTTTTAGGTTTTAGAGTTTTTGTGTGTGTTCTTTTTTTCAAAAATCAAATATAAGTATCTCTTATACAGTGGCCTTACAGATATCTGTAATCTGGCCGTATTTTTTTTAATTTTTTTTCATCAGTTAGGATTTAGAATTTAGTATTGAGAAATCGATATTCGGTGTTCTGCATTGGGTGTTCGATATTTATTACTTTATTTTTCTTATCATTCTTTGTTTTGTGATTTTCTATATAAAATGTACATTTTTACATAGATCGTTACGGCTTTTGGTTCGTCATTGAATAGGTTTGTTGCAAATTTGCCTATATCAACATCTAGCGCATTGAGGATCCCATAAAAAACCTTGGGAGGTATATCGTATTCGTGTTTTTCCATTACGTTACTTTTTTTCGCAAAAAGGTACAGGAGTAATAAAAAACTGTATTCATTATACTAACTAATAAAAAAATCACTCCTGTTTTCCCTTTTGCCTTTGGAACAATATCAACTTCTAAAAAAAGCTACTGCTGGTATACTATCACATTGTAAACCAACAATCAATATTAATTCCTGTTACTCCTTCTTTTTGTATTTCCTTTTTTTTGAGTGGCGCACTAAGCAAGCTTTATAGAGCTGGGCAAGTGACTGTTTTAATCTATTGTGATGGCTGATTTTATAATCTTGTCTAGATGATCTAATCTGGTTTTGATATCTGCGGTAGATAATTCTTCTTTAATGGTATTGAATGTTGTGATAAACCGAGTTGCATTTTTTTTGTTTTTGCCATAATCGGTTATTTGCCAATCAGTACACTTACTTTCTATATCAATAGTACCACGGTTGATACTTATGGTTATTGTTTCTCCCCATGAGAACCATGAGAAGCTGGTTAAAGCTTCTACTATGTAGTCTGAATCATGAAAAGAATCAAGTTTCCATTTTAGTTTATCTACTGTATCTAAAGCTATTACTAGATACTCTCTATCTGATAGCCCTGTTGCTGTAAAGCTTGTTGTGTATTTTGAGGACAAGAATCGAAATGGCATAGTATTTTATTTTGATGGTTTATAAAAAATTATTGGATAGCCTCATTGACTAGTAAGGTTTATTAATGCGATGCTCGGTATCTGTTTTTTACAAAGACACAGGGGTACGCTGGCATATATGCAGATATAATGACCTATAAACTATGCTATATACTTTTTGTACCCTGCACCTTTGCTGTGAACAGAATTACTCACAAACTCAACTTAAAACCTAATCGGGTAATTTTGGGTGTTCTCTTTTTTATTCTTTTTTACAAAAGGGTACAGGAGTAACTACGGGGTATTTATATAATCTTTGTTCAAACTAATAAAACTACTCCCTTATTCCTTTTGCTAGTGGTACAATACCACTTACTGCACTGATGTAGATAAAGGGTTACCTGACTTAATCGATTCTATACACAGTTTTGATTGTTGTATCATTTCTGCAACCTCTATGGCTGTATTGCCATTGGTATATTTTTCTTCTATCCAAAGGCGAAGTAACAAGGCATATCCAGCATGTTTATTTACACAAGTATCAAAAAGCTGGGGATTAACCAATAAATAGTTGAATACCGTGGCTTCAAAAATTCTGAATCGATTTAGTTGTTGACCCTTTTTTGCAATTGTTTTCATATTTAATTTATTTTGAGGGGTTATCTATAAACACTTTTTGTTTTCTTCCATTAATTCGTTTGCTAATTCTTTAATTTTTCTGGTACTTCTAGTTTTTCTATTTGGAAATTTGTTATTTAAAATATCTCGGACATATCCAGCTGAAATCCCAAGCCTTTTAGCTATTAATGAACCTATACCATAAAAATATTTGTCTTTTAACTGTGGTTTGTTCTTTTTAGAACAACTATTTATTTGTTTCATCATTCAAAAAACACTTACTTTGTTTATATAGTCGAACACAAATATAAACATTTTTCTTTATAATAAACATTTTTCTTTATAAAACATGACAGGAGAGTATATGAGATCGAAAATTATAATGTCTGGCTACCAACAGATAGAAGTGGCGGAGAAACTTGGTATTTCCCCACAGAACCTAGAAAGTAAGTTACAAGCAAAAGAAATAAAAGTTAGCTTTTTACTTGATGTCTCAAAAGCTATAAACAAAAATGTTTATTACTTTTTTAATGATTTACCAGAAGAAAAAATTGAAGAAAAAAATTTAGATTTTGACATAAAGGGTGCTTCGGATAATAATATTTCAGATGAAAAGAATAAAGAAATGTCATCAGACGATTTTATACTTTCTAAAATTGCAGAAGTATTATCTTCAAAACTAACACCTCATTTTGACGTATCACAGAAAAATTTAGATATTCTAACAGAATCACAATCAAGAATATTATTAAACCAAGGGGAGCTACTAGATAAAATAGAAGAGCTTTTGACTATTATAGCTGAAAAAAGAAAAGCAAAATAACTATTTAGTATTATTGATTTTATCAATAGATTTCTCAAGTAAATCAAGAATATCTTTAACAGTAATGTTTGAGTTTTTGCGAATTTCTTCCCTAATAACTTCCTTTTCCTTTGCTTTTAATTCTTTACGATATTCGTCTAAAAGTAACGCATATTTTAGGTTTTTAAGACTCATATTTCTTGATTCTTTTTTTTAATCTTTCTAAGAAAGTAGAAAAGAAAAACTAATGAACTTACCATAAAAGTAATAAGGAATTTTAGGTTTAGATCATTGAAAGAAGTCTTTTTCAAGTTCAGAACATAAATGAATACTTGATAAGTAATGTTTATAATAGGAACTATCATTACAAATCTATACCTCTTGCCTCTTGCTTCAAAATAAGCAATAACCCAACCTATTAATCCAAACAAATTAATTAGTACAACAAACAATAATACTCGTAAACTTGAATACCCAGAGATTCCTTCACCCACACCTCTAGGTATTGCATCATGGATATAAGGTAATATTGACGATAATAATATTAATCCACCTATTAGAAAATCTCTATATATCGTTCTCTTCGAGTTCTTCTTTATCAAGTTGTTTGATATCATTTTGATCTAACGATTCAGGAGTACAGCCCACATAGATAAAGCTTGTTACTAACAATACAATTGTTGCTAAAAATAGTCTTTTCATTACTTTAGATTTTAATAGTTATACTCTAAAATAATTCAAAACTCTTTTAAATCCTACGCTACATGTGGGGTTAGCAATGGATAAAGATCAATCATATGCGATGAAACTCCTTTATTAATAAATAGTTTCATTTATAACTGCAAGATGGTAAGAATTTTTGATTTTGCATTACTGCAAAACCGCAATATTAATACTTTCAATACATAAAAATATCATTAACAGCTGTTTAAATAATAAAAAGTGAAAATATTGTGGGGCTACCTATCTAATTGTGTACCCAAAACTACCCCACCAACAAATAGGGTAATTGCTCCTATGGTTCGCAGGGTTTTCTTTTGTCTTGGGTGTTTGATAGGGGTAATTTGTAGATTACCTTTGTAGTCCATTGTCAAAGACTCAAAAGGGGGTAGTTTGGGGTGTCCCAGCGCAGTTTTAGCCTTCCTTAGCGGTATATTGTGATGTCCCAGCGTAGTTTTACTCATTCCCAGCGGTAGTTTGAGGTGTTCCTAGTTGGGTAAAAGATAGTCCGTGTAATTTATATAAGACTCTCAGCGCAGTTTTACCTTTTCCCAGTGGTAGTTTGTGGTGTCCCAGCGCGGTTTTACCCCTTTCCAGCGGTAGTTTGTGGTGTCCCTAGTTGGGTAAAAGATAGTCGGCGTAACTTATATAAGACTCTCTGGTGTAGTTTTATCCTTCCCCAGTGGTAGTTTGAGGCTCGCCAGTGCAGTTTTACTCATCCCCAGCGGTAGTTTGTGGTGTCCCGGTTGGGTAAAAGATAGTCCGCGTAACTATATAAAGCGTCTCAGCTACTGGGGGCTATATATTCTGTGCGCGGACTAGTGTTTGTATAGCTTTGCTATAAAAATGAGGGGGTGTTATCGGTTATATCTGCTGATATATCCTTGGTATCGCTCTGGGTCTTTTCTGAATAGGTGTTTGCCTGTATCACGAATCTCGTCTATGGCTTCTTTGAGATGGGTGTATGCTTTGTCTCGTGTATCCTTGGCTTTAGAATTATCAAGGATCGCCCCATTTGCTCTACCTAATAGTTCTGCCAATTCATCTGCTTGTTGCTCTGCTTGATCAAAACGGGTCATATCATAATTGATGGTTGTAAGTTCTGCGGTATTTGCTTTTGCCAATACGCTTATATCTACCAAATCTTGTATCATATCTGCATTTCCTGATCCTCCTGCAATGGTTCGTACTCGTGCAATGAGGTCTGATCGCTTGCGAAAAGCAAAGCGCAGGTCTGCCAATAGATCGTTTCTAAAGGTGAAGGCATCGGGTGATTTTACGTTCCATACCTTTACGGCTTCTTCTCTGTCATATCGTTCTTTCATCCACACACCTTGTGCGTATCTGCATGCTCCTGCACGAATGGGCAGGTCTTCTGCATAGGTATCCCAATCTAATCCTATATTGGTTAGGGCTTCTTTGTCTTCTTGTATCCAGACATATAGATTTTCTGCTTCTTGTACTACCACATCTATCGGGGTTCTTGGTGGTAAGGCATCTTCTGATAACATAGATTCTAGTAAACTAAGCTTGGTGTCATAATTTTGTTTTGACATGTTTTTGTATTTTATTGATTACTACTGTTTTAAAATACAATAATAGCTATAGTTAGTCCCGTTTTATGAGACTGAGGATTTTTTATTTGTTAATTGGTGTTGGTGATGGGCTGTTAATGAGATTTTACTTTTGATAGTAACCCTAATTTAACATTGACAAGTACGAGTGATGTATTTATAGATGTTCAAGGAATACAGGATTTCAAAAAATCGTCGCTCAAAGGATATCGCATTGCAGGAGGACCACAGAAAGCAATGCAACTGGGTTTTGAATATCGTGACCCTAATTTTTGGTGGTTTGGTGCAACTTTAAATCATTTTTCTAACACCTTTATTAATATTAGTCCTTTTGCAAGAACAGCAAACTTTTATCAAGATATTGATGGATTACCTTTTAATGATTATGATGAGAATATTGCAAAAGATTTGCTAAGACAAGAACAATTTGAAGATTATTTCTTGGTAAATGCAATAGGTGGAAAGTCGTGGAAAGTCAAAAAATATTATATAGGCTTTTTTGCTTCTGTAAATAATATTCTTAATCAGGAATATAGAACAGGTGGTTTTGAGCAATCCAGAAATGCTAACTACAGACTTGCATTAGCCGAATCACAACGTGATACTCCTATTCATGGGTCTAAGTATTTCTATGGACCAGGTATATCATACTATTTCAACATTTATCTAAGATTTTAATAATAAACAAAAAGATATGTACGCTAAAAGATTAAGTTATTTTTTTATAGGAATAATGTTCCTTAATTGCTCAGAAGAAGAATTTAAAACCCCTTCAATCACTATTGATACTCCTAAAATTGAAGGCACAATAATCTCTATAGATGCTGTGCTAGGAATTTTGAGGCAAGAGATTGCATCAAATGGAGAGAATGCCAAGGTGTTTTTTGAAGAAACGGATAATTTTATAGAAGGATACATTGTATCCAGCGATAAAGCAGGTAATTTTTATAAAAAACTAATAGTTCAGGATAAAAGTAATAACCCCTCTGCAGGTATACAAGTACTAATAGACATTAATCCATTATACACAACCTATGAGCTTGGAAGAAAAATATATATCAAGTTAGAAGGGGTATCCTTAGGGATAGAAAATGGAGTACCTACTTTGGGTATTGCAGAAGGAAATTCTATTAGTACAATTCCTTCTTTTTATGTAGAAGATATAGTGATACGATCTACAGAAGTTGTAACAATAACTCCATTAGATATTGCAATTGAAGATTTTACAGATAAACTATTAAATCTATATGTAAAAATAAATGCGCTACAGTTTACAAAAAATCTGGTTTTAGAAAATAACGCTTTTACTTTTGCTGCAGAGGATAATGATAAATATAGTGGAGAGCGTATTATAGAAAGCTGTTCTTCTAATAATACAACTATAGTAAGCACTAGTACTTTCTCAAGTTTTAAAGGGCTTAAGTTACCCAATAACCAAGGAAGTTTTGAAGGAGTATTGACAAAAAACTTTTTAGGGAATGCATATAATTTAGTACTCAATGATCCAACAGGTTTAGTGTTTGATACAGAATCGCGATGTGACCCAGAAGTTCTAGAATGCTTATCAGTATCTGATGCAAGTTTGACTGTATTTGAAGAAGATTTTACAAATCTCAAAAATAAAGACTTAGAAGATTCAGGATGGATAAATAAGAACACAACAGGGGGTAAGCTAACTTATAAAATAGGAAATTTTGGAGATAATCAATACATACAAATTACAGGATATAGATCAAAAGAAAGTCTATATGAAGCATGGTTGATTACACCAGAAATTGATTTAAACACCGTTATAGATGCGGGTTTAAATTTTGATCTTCAGGCAGGATATGATAATGGTAATATTTTAGAGGTTTTTGTAACCAATAATTATACAGAAGATCCATCTGCCACCACATGGATAAAACTAGATGCAACTATTTCCAGAGGACCACTCAATGCATTTAGTCCTATTGTATCTGCAGGACCAATAAGCCTTTCTTGTTTAGAAGGTAAGATTCGTATTGGGTACAGATATATTGGGGGAGACCCAAGAGCGACCACACGATATCATATTGATAATATTAGAGTTACAGGAAAGTAAAGAAGATTCTGTGATGGATACATGTTTTATTATGAATTCAACAACGGGAAAACTTAATGGAATTGATAGGATTACTGTCCAAACAAATGCAGTAATCCAGACAAGCCTATGCTTGGAGCTACTATCATTATCATATCCAGACTTATACCAGTTATACTTTGAATTTACTGTAAAAGTAAATTCAAAGTATAACTGGTATTAAAAGAAAAGGATATATTTCTATGATAACAGACTATTTATATAAGGGGCAAATTTTGATTTGATGAATCGCCTGTCACGAGACTAGCGTGGCAGGTGGTGTGTGAGGCCTAGTGGCAGTTATTGAATCGTCATCCTCCTACTCGATTGTGCCTTTGCCTTTTAATTCTATTTTAGATTTTTATTTTCAAATACCAGAACATAAGCTTGTTCCATTTTCTCAATTTCAATATCACTTAGCTCTTTGTAAAGGTTTCGTTTTCTACTTGCAAGTTTTCCTTTATTTTGGTGAAGGAACAATATCATACGATCAACTTTTTTATCAGGCATATCTACTATACTCTGGATGTTACTCTTCAGTTCATCATAGCACTGAAGGAAAAGAAGTTCTTCGGGAATATCTGTTGTAATTGTTGATTGTATGGCTCTTGCCAAAAATACAGTATGATTTGTTAGATCTGGATATCTGAATAATGCTTCTATATCCGATGCATTATTAACTGACATTTCACCAGAATCGTTAATGTTATATTTTACTTTTCGTTCTATCAACTTAGAAAGTAACTCTAAAGTAGCATCATATTCATCCATATGGGCGAGTATTTGAGCTGAAACAGGAAGTATTGTACTGTTTGGTACAATGCCATCACGTACTAGAATATCATGTATTAGAAAGCGGTGAATTCTTCCGTTACCGTCTTCAAACGGATGAATATATACATAACCAAATGATACCATTGTGGCTTTTATAATTGTTGCAGTTGATGGGTTCTTTTTGTTTAGGTCAATAAGTCCTTTCATAAGTGACTTTACAAATTGTGGAGGAGGACATACATAATGTACTTTTTGTGTATAGTCCCTCATTGTTTGACCTACATAGTTTTGAAAATTTCTAAAGCCATCATCCACATACCTTGGATCAACAATAATATTTTGCATACGTACCAATTCTACTTCTGATAATGATTCTTCAAAAGATTTTTGGCCAGCTTCTTCTAGTAAAACAATGAATTTATCCATTCTGTCTTGTGATGGCTCTTCTTTCTCTATTTCACTTGATGATTTTGATTCTTTCTTATATAGGTAATAGCTTGCTCGTTTAAAAATTTCTGGAGAATATTCATGCTTTAGATTTTCAATTTCACCTTGAATATCCCAATCAAGTAAATCTTTGAGTTCTGTTGTCTTTCTAATTATTGGACAGTATTCTTTAGATCCGAGAAGGTTGTCATTTATTTTCCATTTAGATATTTTTGTAATACTTCCTGTAACATATTTAGATGAATCTAATAAGTCTTCATAATTAGAAATAGTTATGTCAACATCTATTGATTTGACTCCAGTGAATTCATAAAGAAAACCTATTATTCTTGAATATTTTCGATTTGGATTTGCTTTTACGTAGTCAGCTATTGTTTGATGCTCAACTGAATAGAAAACTTCCTTTATGAATGCTAGGTTTAAATCATCATATTTTAAAGCAAATTCTAAATGAGAAATTGGATTGTCATTTTTTACATCATATTTTGATTTGAAAGTCCGTACTACTGTATTTGTTAAGCTTATTTCTATTTTATCAGTTGACCCTATATATGATTCGTGAGTTAATTGAAAGCCTTTGATTTTTAATCTTTCTTGAAGCCAAGTAAATCCTATTTTTTTCATTTATTTTCTATTAACTGGGGTAAAATTCATTTTACAGGGGTAAATATAGTTTATTTTGCATAAATAGGGGTAAAATTCATTTAACACCAATTTTTAGAGGTAAAAATTATTTCACTAGGGTAATATCGTTTTTATCTATATTTTTTAGGGTAAAAAGATTTTTTAGACATATTTAGGTTAGTTACCTTTATTTTCTATGAATCTATATATTTTGCTTTTTACAGGCTTTTTAACTTCTAAATAAGACCTTAAAAGGAGACATAATAAAGAAAACTTCTCTATAGAGAGGGGTACACAAAGTCACTTTCTTTAAAAATTTGGGTTTGCGCAACGGTTATCGTTGTTGACTAAAGTACTTTTTTTGTCAATATCGTATACAGTCGATGATTAATATAATAATTCCCTGTCCCTAATTTTTGTTTTATTAAAACTCCATCTTTTGCTAATTTGTTTAAATAATTAGCAGCCGTTATTCTTGAAACATCTAAATCTCTTTCTATGAATTCAATTTTTGTGTATGGATGTTGAAATAAATTATTTAATAAATCTTGACTGTAAAATTTATAACTACCTCTAATTAGGTGTTTGTATTCAAGCATAAGAGTTTGAATTTCTTTAATTAGTGTAATTGTCTGTTTAGAGGTTTGTTCAACAGCTTCTATAATGTATATCAACCAATTTTCCCAATTCCCCGTTATTCTTACTTCTTGTAATAATTCGTAATATTTAGCCTTATTTTCAATAATGTATCGGCTTAGGTAAAGTATTGGTAAATCAAGTAAATCTTTCATTACAAGATATAATACATTAATTATTCTTCCTGTTCGTCCGTTTCCGTCATAAAATGGATGAATACTCTCAAACTGATAATGAATAATAGCCATTTTAACAATTGGATCAAATTCAGATAAAGTATCATCATTGATGAATTGCTCAAGGTTAGACATCAAGCTTTTAATAGTTTCATAATCTTGAGGAGGAGTATAGACAACTTCTCCTGTAGTTGTATTTTTTAAAGCAGTTCCCAGAACTTTTCTAAATCCTGCATTATTTTTTTCAAGTTCAGATTGAATTTGAATGATATCATTATTTGTTAATATATTTCTCTTAGATATTAAGGAGTAACCTGTTTTTAATGCAGATATATAGTTTTGAACTTCTTTAGCGTCTAATGATTTTAATCCATCGAGATTTAACTCAGCTTTATATAGGTCGTCATGAGTTGTAATGATATTTTCAATTTCAGAACTGTCTTTAGCTTCTTGCAGTCCTAGAGTATTGATCAATATACTTTCATTGGGAATACTTGAAACCATACCTTTTAACTCCGCTAATGCTCTATGAGCTTCATTAAGCTTTTTTAAAACACGTTTTGTCTCAATATCTTTCGATAAAGGTAATTTTTCAAGTTTGAAATCATTCATAATGATAAGAAATTCTAATTTTCTTTACAAAGATAATTACTCTGATAAGAAATTCTAATTTTCTTTACATATAAAAAACAAATGATAAGATTTTGAGATATTTTATACATTCAATTTTTCTAAGCTGTTACTGTATTATCGTATATATGTTGTACCTGTTACACAAGTTAGCAAAATAGAAAAGGTTTAATATCACTTATTATCATGAAGAATATGAGTAAAATATAGGCAGAGTTAACTATAAAGAAGGGAGGTATAATAAAGAAAACTTCTCTATAAAGAGGGGTACATAAAGTTGTTTTCTTTAAAAATATGGGTTTGCGCAACGGTTACCGTTGTTGAACTGGACTACCTAATAAATTTGGGACTATTTTCTCAAGCCACTTTTTTATTATTTTTCCAATATTGTATTTCTACTTCTAGAGGAGTTTTATATCCTAAAGAAGAATGTAATCTTTGTGTATTGTACCACTGGATATAGTTTTCTATCTTAGAGTATGCCTGAAGATAATTTTTGAATTTATATCTATTGGTACATTCGTATTTAATGGTTTTAAACAACGATTCTGCTACTGCATTATCCCAACAGTTTGCTTTTCTACTCATACTTTGTTTGATGGTACTATTTTTATTAAAAATCAGCTTCATTTTACGTGAAGCATATTGCACACCTCTATCAGAGTGAAATATATGATTTTCAGTAATTTGCCTTCTATTTTTAGCTTTTATCCAAGTTTTGTAGATGGTGTTTTCTGTAGTCATATCTTCACTTAATGTCCATGCCAGTATTTTTCTATCTGCTAGATCCATAATTATAGTCAAGTAGTTCCATTGACCTGCCACTTTGATATAGGTAATATCAGAGACCCACTTCTCT